>NZ_JASDCZ010000056.1:0-14212 GCF_030407635.1 Micrococcus sp. APC 4021 | reverse complement strand
TGCGGTCATGTCCACCATCATGACGCACGCCCCGGACGCGTCAGCCGTGAGCGGACGCCGGCGGCGTCACAGGGGGAAAGACGACGCCGCCGGGCGGGTCCGGCTCAGTCGGCGGCCAGGGCGGCGGCCAGCATCTCCTCGGCGATGAGGGTGAACTCCTTGCGCCCGGCCTCGGGCCGGCCCACGAAGGAGACCATCACCACGGCGTCGGAGGTGACGGCGGTGAGCACCTGGGCCGTGAGCTGGGGCTCGGACTCCGAGGCCACGGTCCGCTCCCACACGAGGGCGGACTGCGCCGGCGTGCCGTCGGACAGCGGCGCGTCGGAGACCTCGAGGCGGTAGTCGACGGTCGCGTCCCCCTCCTGCACGGTCATGGTCATCTCGCGGCAGTCGGCGCGCAGGGCGTTGACGGTCTGGAGGTGCCGCTCGACGTCCTGGCGGCCCTGGCCCGTGAGCCGGGCGACCTCCACGGTGCCCGTGCCCGTGAAGGTGTCGGCGCCGACGTCCACGCGCGTGGCCTCGGCCTCGTCTAGGGCGATCGGGGAGAAGTCCAGGGCGGTCAGCGGCGCCTTGCACTGCGCCGGCTGCACGGTGGTCCGGTCCGCGTCCGCGCGCCGGTCCCGGGAGTCCTCGCGGGCCGCGTCGATCTCCTCCGCCGTGGCGGCCCGCTGCCGGACGAAGCCGAACGTGGCCGCACGCTCGGCCGCGGCCTGCGCCATGCGCTCGTCCTGACGGTCGCCCAGGCCGAGCCCCTCCGGGGCCGCCGACTCCGTGGGCGCCGCGGTGCCGGCGTCGCCGTGGACTCCGTCCGCGGGCGCGGACGCGGCGGCCGGATCGCCGTCCCCGGCCCTGCAGCCCGTCAGGGCCAGCAGGCCGGCGGCGACGGCGGCCGCGAGGCGCAGCCGACCACGCCGGGGCGCGGCCGGGCGGCCGAGGGGAGGGAGGAGGTCAGCGGACATCACGGGCCTCCTCGGGGCCGGTGGAGGAGTCACGGGCCACGGGCTCGGCGCCGCTCGGGGCGTCGGTGACCGGGGTGCCGTGCATGCGGGCGTACATCTCGTTCCAGCGGCGCAGCTCCGCGTCGCCGTCGCGGTCGGCCTGCCGGTCCAGCCGGACCGCGTTCTTGCGGTCGCTGCGATACCAGAGCACGGCCACCATCACCGCCATCATCACGGTGGGGAACTCGCCGATGCCCCACATCACCGCGCCGCCGATGCGCTGGTCCTCGAGGGCGGTGGGGCCCCAGTCGCGGCCCATGTTGCCGAACCAGGACGCCTGCATCAGGCCGGTGGAGGAGGTCATGGCGACGCCGATGAAGGCGTGGAAGATCATCGTGGCCATCAGCAGCACGAGCCGCAGGGCGTACGGGGGCCGGCGCGGCAGCGGATCCGAGCCGATCATGACCAGGGCGAACAGGAACCCGGTCAGCAGGAAGTGGACGTTCATGAACTCGTGGCCCACGTGGGTCTCCAGCGAGAACCGGAAGAAGTCCGTGTAGTAGAACACCAGGATCGAGCCGGCGAAGTTGACCCCCGCCACGATCGGGTTCGTGATGAACCGCCCCCACGGGGAGTGCACGATCCACAGGATCCACTCGCGCGGGCCGCGCGTCCCGTCCGTGCGGGACGGCAGGGCCCGCAGCGCCAGGGTGATCGGCGCGCCCAGGACGAGGAAGACGGGGCTGAGCATCGTCAGCGTCATGTGGCCCACCATGTGCGCGCTGAACAGGACGCGGCCGTACACGGCCGGGGACCCGGAGGTCGCCCACAGCAGCACGGCCAGGCCCGCGAGCCACGCGACGGTGCGCAGCACGGGCCAGCGGTCGCCGCGGCGGCGCAGCTGCCACACGGAGCGCAGGTACCAGAGGGTCAGGAACGCGATGATCGCGACCCACAGCCAGTCGAACCGCCACATCGTGATCCACCGGGCGCCCTCGAGGGCCGGCGGCAGCTCGTAGCCGGTGAGGATGCGGGCCGGGGAGGCGTCCGGCGCGATCTCCTCCGGCACGGGCGGGGCCGTCCGGGAGAGCACGGAGGAGACGCCCATGACGGCGCCCATGATCACGGCCTCCACGGCGATGAGCTGCCACAGCAGGCGACGCGCGGGGGCGGGGCTGGGACGGTCCGGACCGGCGTCGAGGCGGGGGATCACCCACCGGCGGTGCAGCAGGCCGATCAGGCCGAGGCCCAGGGCCGCCAGGAACTTGGCCGACACGAGGATGCCGTAGGGGCTCAGCAGCTGAGCCGGATCGTCCATGCGGATCGACGCGTTGACCACACCGGACAGCGCCACCGTGACCAGGCCCAGCCCGGCGAGCACGGAGTACCGGGTCAGGACCGTGTGCAGCAGGGGCGCCGGACCCTGCCGGCGCAGGCTGCGGCCCCGCCCCTGCGCCCCGTTGGGCCCGACGAGGGTGTCCGAGATCGCGACGAGCACGAGCAGTCCGCCCACCCACACGACGACGCCGAGCAGGTGCAGGCCGATCGAGTTCACGGCGCCGTTGTGGTCGTCACCGCCCGCCGCGTGCCCGATCAGGGCCAGGGGCACGAGGGCGAGCATCGCCAGGATGCCGGTCCAGAACAGGCCGTTGTGGGAGCGGACGGCGATCGCCAACGTGGTCACGACGGCGGCGATCACGGTGACCCAGAACCACGCCTGGCCCACCGAGATGCCGACCACGTAGGCGGCCAGGCCGTCCGTGAAGCTCTGCCCCGCCGTGACGGGGACGCCGGCGAGATCCGAGTAGGACAGCACGCCGACGGCCAGCGCGGCCACCGTCCACACGCCGGCGCTGACGGCGGCGATCTGCATCACGCGGGTGAACGCGGGGTGCTCGGGCAGCGGTGCGGCGTCCGCGTCCTCGCGCCGCTGCCGGGCGGAGCGGTGCCACCGTTCCGTGCCCGCCGCGTGCGGCGGCAGGACCCCGGCCGCGAAGATCAGCGCGGCGATGGTCAGGGACATCGCCACGTTGGAGACGAGCTCCCCCACGGGCACGCCCCAGCGGGTGATCCACCCCGGGTCGGAGAGCTGGCGCGCGGCGGTGACGCCGGTCAGCCAGCCGGCGGCGGCGAGGCCGGCGGCTCCCGCGGCGGCCACGAGCACCCAGAGCCACCGGGGCACGCCGACCGGCCCCGACGGACCGGGGCGGGCGGCGTCGTCGTTCTCGGCGGGGTGGCTGCCCCGGGCGGGGGCGGTGGCGGCGGACATGGGGTCCATCCTCTCAAAGCATGCGGACGCCCGAAGACGGCGGGAGCGGCCCCGCCGTCGTCGGGCCCCTGGGTCAGGCGAACAGGGCGTCGCCCACGAACCCGCCCTCGGCGCAGCCCGGCGGGATCGCGAAGACCGCCGAGCCCACGGGCACGGTCCACAGGTTCAGGTGGTCCGACTCGGCGAGCCGGGCCTGCACCGGGACGAACTGCCGGTCCACGTCCGCCTGGTAGGCGGCGAAGATCAGGCCGGAGCCCGCCTCCAGCGCCCCGCGCGGGTCGTCGTAGTTGTAGCCGCGGCGCAGCATCCCGTACTCCGGCACGTCCATCCGGGCGCGCCGCAGGTGGGAGATGTCCGGGATCACGGGGAACCCGGCGGGGCCGAGCGCCGCGAAGTCCGGCTCGTCGTGCTCCTGCTCGCCGGTGAGCGGCGCCCCGGTGCCGAGGCGACGGCCGATGACCTTCTCCTTGGCCGGGCGGTCGAGCTCGTCCCACGTGTCCATGAGCATCTCGATGCGCCGGATCACCACGGACGTGCCGTCCGCGATCCACGGGGTGACGCCCACCTGCTCGGCGCCCACGCCCCACACCACGCGGTCGAGATGCGGGGTGTCCGCCGCCGGGTTGCCGGTGCCGTCCACCTGCCCGAAGAGGTTGCGCATGGTGGTGCCGGTGGGATGGGCGCCGCGGGCGGAGCGGAAGCCCTCCTGCACCCAGCGCTCGGTGGCGAACGGCCGGGCCGCCTTGAGGAGCATGCGCCGGGCGTGGGCCACGGACATCCGGTCGTCGCCGCAGATCTGCAGCAGCAGGTCGCCGTCGCTGAACGCGGGGTCCAGGCGGTCGATCTGCTCGAACGCCGGCAGCGGGCGCAGCCAGGCCGGGGCCCGGTCCGGGGCCACGCGGCGGACGAGCTCCGGGCCGAAGCCGAACGTCACGGTGAGCCGTGCGGGGGCGGCGGCGAGCTCCGGCTCGGTGTCCGCGATCGTGGCCCGGCCCTGGGTGAGGCGCGCGGCGTCGTCGGTGAGCAGGCGCAGCATCCGCTCGATCCCCAGCCGGTCCGTGTCCGGGAGCAGGTCGAGGGCGAGGAACACCGCGTGGGCCTGGGCCGGGGTGTCGACGCCGGCCTGGCGCGGCCCGTGGAACGGCACGGTGTCCGTGCCCACGGGCGAGCTGACGGCCACCCGGGCGGACTGGCCGCCGGGCTCGGCCCAGCCGGCCCGGCCGACCTCGCCCTCGATGCCGGTGTCGCCCATGACCTCGGAGGGCGAGGCCCCCGCCCCGGCCGCCCCCGACGCGGCGGGCGCGTCCGGGGTGGCCGAGGCGTGGCCGGCGCCGTAGCCGAGCGCGGTGCCCAGCAGGCCGCCGCCCACCGCGCCCGCCCCGAAGAGCAGGCCGCGGCGGGAGGGCCCGGCCGGGAGGGCCGGGCGGGCGCCCTCGCGCCCGTCCGGCCCGTGGTGGTCGTCCGGCCGGCCGGCGGGGTCAGTGGTCGGCATGGTCCTCCGATTCGTGGGCGTCGCCGCCGTGGTACGACTCGTTGGCGCCGGTGAAGGGCCGGACCACGGAGGTGACCTCGAGGGTGGAGCCGTCCTCCAGCTCGAGGTCGTAGGTCACGTCCTCACCCGGCTCGATCGGGTCGGTCAGGCCCATGAACATCACGTGGTTGCCGCCCGGGGCGAGCTCGAAACTCCCACCCGCGGGCACGGTGAAGCCGTCGGGGCTCTGCTGCATCACCATCTGGCCGTCCTCACCGGAGACCATCTCGTGGAGCTCGACCGTCTCGCCCAGCTCCGAGCGGACGCCGACGATGTGCAGGTCCTGGTCCGAGGAGTTCTCGAGCATGCCGAAGGAGCCGGTCATGCCCTCCTCGGTGGCCTTCGTCCAGGGGTCGGTGATCGTGAGGCCGGCGGCCTGGCCGTCCGCGGTGGACGCGGCCGACGAGGCGCCCGTGGCCGGGGCGACGCTCGAGGCGTCCGACGCGCTCGGGGCGGAGCCGGCGTCGTCTCCGGCGCAGGCCGTCAGGCCGAGGGCGGCGACGGCGAGCACGGCGGCGGCGCCGAGGCGGCGAGGGGCGCGGGGGGAGGTGGTGGTCATGTCTGCGGGGTTCCTTGTCAGGCGGGCGCGCGACGACGCGCGGGGCGTGCGGGCGCGCGAGGGCGGGGCCGGTCCCCTCCGGGGGCCGGCCGGGGATCAGAGGTCAGCGGCCGTCGTCGAGGTGGCCGAGCGCGCGGGCGCGGCGGCCCATCAGGAGGAAGGCCACCACGAGCACGGCCAGGCCGGCGATGCCGGCGACCCACACCCAGGCGGGCAGCGCGTCGGAGTCCGCGGGCTGCGCGGCGTCGGAGGCGTCCGCCTGCGCGGTCGCCTCGGCCGAGGCGGCGTCGCCCTGACCTGCCGTGGCCTCCGGGGAGGCGGCGGTCGAGGCCCCGGCGACGGCGGTGCCGCAGCCCTGGGGCGCGGTGCCGGCGGCCGGTGCGGCCGGGTCGTCCACCGCGAAGTCGAACGAGCGCTCCTCGGAGTGCCCGTCCGAGTAGACGACGCGGTAGGCGACCTCGTAGTCGCCGTTGGGCAGCCCCTCGCACAGCGGCGCGGAGAAGGTGGGGCCGTCCACGGTGCCGGCAGCGGACTGCCACTGGTTGCCGTCGGCGTCGCGGACCTGCAGGAGGTTCTGGATGCCCTCGCCGTCGATCAGCTCGCCACTGAAGGTCAGTGAGACCTCCGACGGCGCCGTCGTGACGGTCTCGTCGACGGCGGGGGCGGTGCGGATGAGCTCGTCGTGCGCGGCCGCGGGGGCAGCCCCGGCGACGACGAGGGCGGGCAGCAGGGCGAGTCCGGCGGCGGCGCGAGCAGCGCGGCGGACAGGGGTGGTCTGGTGATGCATGGTGGTGTCCTCACGGGTCTGCCGCTGTCCCGGACGGGAGTCGCGGGCGGACCGTTCCGAAGGGTCGTCGGGCGCGGTCGGGCCTCGAGACGCGGACGGAGCCGGCGTCCTCAGGCCGCGAGGGCGAACGGCGGGCCGCGCCGCCCCGGAGAGCTGAGGAGGGCGAGGGACGTCGCCGGACGGAGCGCCGGCGGGACGGGGACCCGGACGCGGGCCGGCGTCGGCAGGGGGCCGTGCGCGGCCGGCGGCGGGCAGACGGCGGCCACCACGCGTTCGGCGATGGTGAGCACGAGGGCCTCGCCGCGCCGCAGCACCAACACGGTGAGGACCGCGGCGATCACATGGGCCGCGAGCATGCGCAGGTCGGTCAGGTGGCCGGTGGGGGCGCTGGACAGGGCCTCCCCCGACGCCAGGAGGGCCCCGGTGCCGGGACGGGCGTGGCCGAGGTGGGCCGGGTCGACGCCGGCGGCAGGCGCCACGGCGTGGCCTCCGGCGGCGAGCCCGTACAGCACGTGGAACAGCCCCTGGGCGATCGCGACGGCCGCGGCGGTGCGCCACAGCGAGAGGGCGCGGCCCGCCAGGGCGGTGCAGAGCGGGGCGGCGAGGACAGCCGCGAAGGCGACCACGCCGACCTCGGGGAACCCGTGACCGGGCTCGGCGGCGGTGTGGAACAGCGCGGCCAGGGCGGTCATCGCCAGGGCCCCGGCCCAGCCCCGGGCCAGACGGGCCGGTCCACGCACGACGCGCGGACGGGGGTCCTCGAGGCCGGACGGGGCCCACGGAGCGGCGGCGACGGCGCTGCGCATGCCACGACTCCTCTCCTGACGGCCCCGGCCCACGTCGGCCGGACGATCGTCCGCCCATCCTACGCGGCCGCAGACGACGACGGGCGCCCCACCCGAGGGTGGGACGCCCGTCCCGCGGCGTGCGGCGTGGGTCCGGGGACCCGCACCGCGACCGGGATCACTCGGAGGCGGCGGCCTTGAGCTTGGAGCCGGCGGTCACCTTCACGGAGTGGCCGGCCGGGATGGTGATCTCCTCGCCGGTGCGCGGGTTGCGGCCGGTGCGCTCCTTGCGCTCGGTGCGCTCCACGGCCAGCCAGCCCGGGATCGAGACCTTCTCGCCCTTCTTGACCTGGGCGGTGAACACCTCGAAGAGGGCGTCCAGCACATCGCTGACGGCGGCCTGGGTGTTGCCGGAGCGCTCGGCGACGGCGGCGACGAGTTCCTTGCGGTTCATGGCCATGGGTCCTCCCTATGGGACGTCGGTTACGGTTCCCGGGCCGTTCGGACCGGGCTGCCAGTTGTGAACGTACCACCTCTCCGCGGGCGAATCGCCCCCTGAACCGCGAGAATCCGCGATTTCCCGTGACCCGGGTGGCCCTCATCCCCGGGGCACGACGACGGCGGCGCCCCTCCTGAGGAGGGACGCCGCCGTCGCGGTGGTGCCGAGCGCCCGGAGACCGGGCCTCAGGTCACCAGGAGGACTTGGTCACGCCGGGCAGCTCGCCACGGTGCGCCATGTCGCGAAAGCGCACGCGGGAGATGCCGAAGCGCTGGAAGGTGCCGCGGGGGCGACCGTCGATGGCGTCGCGGTTGCGCACGCGGACCGGGGAGGCGTCGCGGGGCAGCTTCTGCAGGCCCAGGCGGGCGGCCTCGCGAGCCTCGTCCGACGCGTTCGGGTCCACGAGGGTCTTGCGCAGCTCGAGACGCTTCTCGGCATAACGGGCCACGATGGCCTTGCGCTGCTCGTTCTTGGCGATCTTGGACTTCTTGGCCATCTCAGCGCTCCTCTCGGAAGTCGACGTGCTTGCGGACCACCGGGTCGTACTTCTTCAGGGTGATGCGGTCCGGGTTGTTCCGGCGGTTCTTGCGGGTCACGTAGGTGAACCCGGTGCCGGCGGTGGACTTCAGCTTGATGATCGGACGAACGTCCTTGTCCTTGGCCATGTCAGAGCTTCACTCCCTTCGCGATCAGGTCCGCCACGACGGCGTCGATCCCGCGCACGTCGATGGTCTTGATGCCCTTGGCGGACAGCGTCAGCGTGACGTTGCGGCGCAGGGAGGGGACCCAGTAGGTCTTCTTCTGGATGTTCGGGTCGAACCGGCGCTTGGTGCGACGGTGCGAGTGGGAGATGCTGTGGCCGAATCCCGGCCCAGCCCCGGTTACCTGGCAGTGAGCTGCCATGATCACTCCTCGTGGCAAGTAGTAGTAAAAGGACGGGCGGAACCCGCATGGCGGCGAGCCGCGGACCTGTCCGCGGACACCTGTTGTGAGCCCCGCC
Organism: Micrococcus sp. APC 4021; assembly: GCF_030407635.1. Lineage (NCBI taxonomy): Bacteria > Bacillati > Actinomycetota > Actinomycetes > Micrococcales > Micrococcaceae > Micrococcus > Micrococcus sp. APC 4021. Next base: position 5,844 of record NZ_JASDCZ010000056.1, on the reverse strand, counting down.
CCGGGTGTGGACACCGCACTCTTACTGCGACTTCTCGAAAAGGTGGACCAGGCTGGGTGAGAGCCAACCGAAGTTCCTTATGGGATCGCTGGTGTGGACGGTGAGCCCCGGTCCGCCCTGAGGGCGTCCCGGGATCCGGTCTGCGGGAGCGCGTTGCTTTTCCGACCCGCCGTCCGCCCGGTCACCTGACCGATGGAACGACGAGAACAACGCGGCGTGCGCCGTCCTATCTTACGCGAACCGTGGGCGTCGCTTCAACTCGACGGGGGGGCGCCTGTGGTATGCGCACGGTCCTCGGCTTCCAGGACCGCTCCGCGCGCGCCACGGCGCGGCCACGGGCGCTGGGCCGGCCCACCCCTCCGGCGTGGATCAGGCGACCGACGCCCCCAGGAGCGAGCCCACCGCGAAGGTCAGGCCGAGCGCCAGGGCGCCGCCGAGGACGACGCGCACGGCCGCCCGCAGCGCGGGCGCGTCGCCGAGCCGGGCCCCGACCCAGCCGGTGACGGCGAGGGCCAGGAGGGTGACGCCGAACGTGAACGGGACGCGGAGGCCCACCGGCGCCAGGACGACCGTCAGGAAGGGCAGCAGTGCGCCCACGAGGAACGCGAGGAAGGACGCTCCGGCGGCGGCCCAGGGGCTGACGACGTCCTCCTCCGCCATGCCCAGCTCCATGCGCAGATGCGCGGCGAGCGCATCCTTCTCGGTGAGCTCCCGCGCGGCGGCCTCGGCCGTGGCCCGGCTCAGGCCGTCCGCCTCGTAGAGCTGCACGAGCTCCTCCAGCTCGCCCTCGGGATCCTCCTCGAGCTCACGGCGCTCCTTGGCGATCAGCGACTTCTGCGAGTCGGAGGACGAGGAGACGGACACGTACTCGCCCAGCGCCATGGAGAAGGCGCCGCCGACCACGGCGGCGGCGCCGGCCAGCAGGATCGGGGTGAGCGCCGTCGTCGCGCCGGCGACACCGACGACGGTGGCGGCGACGGACACGATGCCGTCGTTGGCGCCGAGCACGCCCGCGCGGAGCCAGTTGAGGCGGGCATGCACGCCGCCGGAGGCGTGCGGCTCGTCGGGACCGCCCGGCGGGAGCTGATCGGCCCGGGGCGAGGACTGTTCAGACGTGTGCGACATGTCTCCATGGTCGCGGCGTGGGGCGGGGCGCGCCAGGCAGGTGAGGCGTTCCTTCGGACGGGGTGCCACGACACTCGCTCTTCCTGTTGCCAGGATTGTTCAACAACAGCTACCGCCTCCCCCAGCGCCTCGTGACGCCCGTCACCTCGCCCGGCGCCCTCGACGAAGGTGACCACCGTGTCCCACGCAGACATCCCCCACGCCGGGCCGGACGGCTCGACCCCCTCGGGCACCGCACCGAAGACGGACTCCCGTGCCGCGAGCGCCACCCGGCGCACCGCACTGCTCGGCGCCATGTTCCTCATGGCCACCTCGGCCATCGGCCCCGGCTTCATCACGCAGACCGCCACGTTCACCGTCCGGATGGGCGCCGCGTTCGCGTTCGCCATCCTGGTCTCGATCCTCGTCGACATCGCCGTCCAGATGAACGTGTGGCGCGTCATCGGCGTCTCCGGCATGCGCGCCCAGGAGCTGGCGAACCGCGTCCTGCCCGGCCTCGGCTGGGTCCTCGCCGCGCTCGTGTTCCTCGGCGGCATGGTCTTCAACATCGGCAACATCGCCGGCACCGGCCTCGGCGCGAACGCCATGCTCGGCGTCGACCCCCTGATCGGTGGCGGCGTCTCCGCGCTCATCGCGCTGCTGATCTTCCTCTCCAAGCGCGCCGGCGTGGCCCTGGACCGGATCGTGGTGGCGCTCGGCGCCGTCATGATCCTGCTGATGCTGTACGTGGCCATCACCTCCGCCCCGCCCGTGGGCGAGGCCCTGCGCCAGTCCGTGATGCCGGAGGAGGTCGACTTCTTCGTGATCGTCACCCTCGTGGGCGGCACCATCGGCGGCTACATCACCTACGCGGGCGCCCACCGCATGATCGACTCCGGAGTGAAGGGCGTGGACGACGTCCAGGACATCACCCGCAGCTCCGTGGCCTCGATCCTCGTGACCGGCCTGATGCGCGCCCTCCTGTTCCTGGCGATCCTCGGCGTCGTCGCCTCGGGCGCGGTGCTGTCCAAGGACAACCTGGCCGCCTCCGCCTTCCAGGCCGCCGCCGGCGACATCGGCCTGCGCATGTTCGGCATCGTCCTGTGGGCCGCCGCCGTCACCTCCGTGATCGGTGCGTCGTACACCTCGATCAGCTTCGTCACCCGCTCCACCACCAGCGCCCGCACCCGCAACCTGCTGACGGTCGCCTTCATCATGGTCTGCACCGCCCTCTACCTGGCCCTGCGCCAGGCACCGCAGACGCTGCTCGTGTTCGCCGGCGCGTTCAACGGCATGATCCTGCCGGTCGGCTTCGCCGCCCTCCTGTACGTGGCCTGGCGCCGCCGCGACCTGCTGCACGGCTACCGCTACCCCGGGTGGCTGCTCGTGATCGGCGCGCTCGCGTGGATCGTGTCCGTGTTCATCGCGGTGCGCGGGTTCATCCCCATGGTCGAGATGATCACCGGTGCCTGAGATGACCACGATGACGCCGCTGCCGCCGCTGGACGCCGCCACGACCCCCGCGCAGGCCCGCGAGCGGTTCCGCGCGGGGCTCGTGCGGCCGACCTCGGGGATCGCCGACGGCTACGCGCAGGCGAACCTCGTCTCGATCCCGCAGGACCACGCCTACGACGTCCTGCTCTTCGCCCAGCGCAACCCCAAGGCCCTGCCGCTGCTCGGCGTGTTCGAGGCCGGCGAGGTCAACGGCCCCGCGCTGGACGGCGACGTCCGCACGGACGTGCCGCAGTACGTGGTGTACCGCAACGGCGTCGAGACGGACCGCCCCACGGATCTGCTCGACGTGTGGCGGGACGACCTCGTGACGTTCGTGATCGGCTGCTCGTTCACCTTCGAGTCCGCCCTGGTGGCCGAGGGCATCCGGATGGCCCACCAGGACGCCGGCGTGAACGTGCCGATGTACCGCACCACGCGGCGCTGCGCCTCGGCGGGCCGCCTCTCGAGCCCGCTCGTGGTCTCGATGCGCCCCCTCCCCGCCGACCGCGTGGCCGACGCCGTGCGCATCACCTCCCGCTACCCCGCGGTGCACGGCGCGCCCGTGCACGTGGGCGACCCGGCCGGCCTCGGGATCACGGACCTGTCGGCACCGGACTTCGGCGACGCCGTCGAGGTCCCGCAGGGCCACCTGCCCGTGTTCTGGGCGTGCGGGGTGACGCCGCAGGCGGCGATCATGGAGTCCCGCCCGCCGCTGGCCATCACGCACGCGCCCGGGCACATTCTCATCACGGACCTGCCGGACCGGATGTTCCAGGTCCCGTGACCGTCGGGGCCCGGGCAGGCGGTCAGTCCCCCACGGCGGCGAGGTGCGCCAGGACGAACTGCTCCGCCTCGTCCAGGTAGTCGCCGAACATGGCGTGCACCGCGGGGAGGTCGCCGGCCAGCAGCCGCTCCACGATCCACCGGTTGCGATCCGCGAACTGCACGTGCAGGCGCGTCTGCTCGTCCATGGGGTGGAACGCCAGGCGCACGCGGGCCTGCACCGACGCCATGAGCCGCGTGAGCTCGGGGGCCCCGGCCAGGTCCACGATGCCGACGTGGACGCGATGGTTGGCGTCGCCCAGGACCCGCGCGGGGGTGTCCGGGCCGCCCGAGAGCAGGTCCCGGGCACAGCGCAGCTGGCGCGCCGCGCCGGGGGTGAGCTCACCGTGCTCGAGGGCGCCGAGCTGGATCACCCGACGCGTGCGGTACAGCCCACGCACGTCCTCCGGACCCGGCGCCGCCACGAACACCCCGCGGTGCGGCCGGCGCTCCACGAGGCCCTCCGAGGCCAGCATGGTGAACGCCTCGCGCAGGCTGTTGCGGCTGACCTGGAGCTCGGCGGCCAGCGCCACCTCTCCCAGTCGCTCCCCCGGCACGAGCCCGGCCGCCGCGATCCGCTGCCGCAGCTGTGCGGCCGCGGCCACGGGAGCCGGAGCCGGGGCGGACTCGCCGCCGCCGGCGCCGGGCGCGAGACCTTCCCCGGTGACACCGTCGCGCGCCGGCACCCTCACGCCCCCAGCCGGGCGATCGCCTGGCCGCGCGTCACCGAGGCCGGGGTCTCGGCCACGAGGAGCTGGATCCGGCCCGCACGAGGGGCACGGATCGGTGTCTCCATCTTCATCGCCTCGACGATCGCGACCGTGTCACCCTCGGCCACCTCGGCGCCGTCCTCGACCTTCCACGAGGCCAGGGTGCCGGTGACCGGCGAGGCCACCGCGCCGTCGTCGTCGGTCTTAGCGACGCCGGCAGCGCCGGCCGGAGCCGCGGCACCCGCACCGCCGCCTCCGAGGAGGGCCGCGTACAGATCGGCGGGCAGGCCCAGGCGCACGGCGCGGCCGTCCAGCTCGACGGTGACGGCGGTGCGGCCGCCGGCGGGCACCTCGGCGCCCAGGTAGGGGGACTCGGCCAGCGGCTCGGCGAACTCGGACTCGATCCACGTGGTGTAGACGCCGAGGCGGTCCCCCGAGGTGAAGGCGTCCTGCTCGAGCACGGCGCGGTGGAACGGCACCACTGTGGGCACGCCGTCGACGCGCAGCTCGGCCAGGGCGTCGCGGGCGCGGGCGATGGCCTGGGCGCGGTCCTCGCCCCACACGATGAGCTTGGCGAGCAGGGAGTCGTACTCGCCCGGCACCACGGAGCCGGTGCGGACGCCCGAGTCCATGCGGACCCCGGGGCCGGTGGGGGCCTCGAACGCGTCGATCGGGCCGGGCACGGGCAGGAAGCCGTACGCCGGGTCCTCGGCGTTGAGGCGGAACTCGAGGGCGTGGCCGCGCGGCGTCGGGTCCTCCGGGATGCTCAGCGGCTCGCCGGCGGCGACGCGGAACTGCTCGCGCACCAGGTCCACGCCGAAGACCTCCTCGGTGACGGGATGCTCCACCTGCAGGCGGGTGTTGACCTCCAGGAAGCTGATGAGGCCGTCCGGGGCCACGAGGTACTCGACCGTGCCGGCCCCGGTGTACCCGGCGGCGCGGCAGATCTCGCGGGCGGAGGTGTGGATGCGCTCGCGCTGCTCGTCCGTGAGGAACGGCGCCGGGGCCTCCTCCACGAGCTTCTGGTTGCGGCGCTGCAGGGAGCAGTCGCGGGTGCCGAGCACGGCCACGTGGCCGTGCTCGTCGGCGAGGACCTGGGCCTCCACGTGGCGGGGGCGGTCCAGGAAGCGCTCCACGAAGCACTCGCCGCGGCCGAACGCGGCCACGGCCTCGCGGACGGTCGCCTCGAACGCGTCCTCGACGTCGCCGAGCTCACGCACCACGCGGATGCCGCGGCCGCCGCCGCCGAAGGCCGCCTTGATGGCGATCGGCAGGCCGTGCTCCTCGGCGAACGTGCGCGCGGCGGCGGCGTCCGGCACGGGGCCGTCCGAGCCCGGCACGAGCGGGGCGCCCGCCTGCTGGGCGAGGGAGCGGGCGGTGATCTTGTCCCCGAGGGCGCGGATGGCGTCCGGCGACGGGCCGATCCAGGTCATCCCGGCGTCGATCACGGCCTGCGCGAAGTCGGCGTTCTCAGAGAGGAAGCCGTAGCCCGGGTGCACGGCGTCGGCGCCGGCGCGGCGGGCGACGTCGAGGACCGCGTCGATCTTCAGGTAGGTGTCCGCCGAGGACGCGCCCGGCAGGTGGAAGGCCTCGTCCGCGACGGCCACGTGCAGGGCGTCGGCGTCCGGATCCGAGTAGACGGCGATCGAGGCGATGCCGTGGTCGCGGGCGGCGCGGGCCACGCGCACGGCGATCTCGCCGCGGTTGGCGATGA
>NZ_JASDCZ010000055.1:0-14518 GCF_030407635.1 Micrococcus sp. APC 4021 | reverse complement strand
CCGCGACGCCGACCCCGACGTCCCCGAGCCCGTCCGGTCCGTCCACGAGCGCGCCGGCCACGGACCCTGCGCCGGACCCGACCGAGTCCGCACCCGAGCCGACCGCCACCACGGCCTCCGCGTCCGCGTCGCCCACGTCGGGGGACCGCTCCAGCAGCACCCCCTGACCCCGGCGCCGGGCGCCGTCGTCGGCCGCGGTCTGCACCGTCGACGCGCGGCCGTGGCAGGATCGGGGCGATGACTGAGCACCTGCCCCGCCCCTGCCCGGACGCACCCGGCCCCGACGCCGTGCCGCCGCCCGCCGAGCGCGTCCACGCGCACGACCACAATCGGGACAAGGACCCCGCCCTCGTCCGACGGGAGCCGGTCTCCTTCGTCCGGCGCGGCGCGCGCCTGAACGCGGGGCGACAGGCGGTGTGGGACCGCCAGGCGGAGCGAATCCTCGTGGACGTGCCCCGCGGCCGCGGCGCCACCTCGGTGGACGCCCGGGCCCGACTGGACTGGGCGGGGGTGTTCGGGCGCGAGGCTCCCCTGCTGGTGGACATCGGCTCCGGGCTGGGCGAGTCCACGGCGCAGGCCGCCGCCGACCGGCCGGACTGGAACGTGCTCGCCGTCGAGGTCTACGTGCCCGGCCTGGCCGCGCTCATGACGCGCGTGGAGCAGCAGGGCCTGGAGAACGTCCGCGCCGTGGAGGCCAACGCGCCCGAGCTGCTGGACGCCCTGCTCACGCCCGGCTCAGTCTCCGAGGTGTGGGTGTTCTTCCCGGACCCGTGGCACAAGAAGCGGCACCACAAACGCCGTTTGGTCTCCCCCGCCTTCGCCGATCGCGTGGCGCGGGTGCTCGCCCCCGGCGGGGTGCTGCGGCTGGCGACGGACTGGTCGGGCTACGCCGTGCAGATGCGCGAGGTGCTCGAGGCGCACCCGGGGTTCGAGAACCTCTTCCCCGGGCGCGCCGCGGGCGAGGACTCCCCGCTCACGCGGGTGCGCCGCGAGGGCAGGGAGACCGAGGTGGGTGCCCAGCCGCTGCCCTCGGGCTGGGAGAGCGCGGCCGAGGAGGAGCGCCCGCTGCGGGCCGGCCTGGGCGAGGCACGGGCCGGCGCGGCGGCCGCGGACCCCGTGGACCACGACGGCGGCTGGGCGCCCCGGTTCGAGGGCCGACCGATCACGAGCTTCGAGGCGAAGTCCCAGCGGGCCGGGCGCCTCGTGTTCGACCTGGCGTACCGCCGGCGCTGAGCACGGGGCCCGACGGGGTCGCTCAGGCCGGGGCGACCGGCCCGGCCGGGTCGGCACCGTCCGGGACGGGCGGCAGCGGCAGGCCGGCGGTCACCCGGGCGGTCGCCGCGAGCGTCACGGACCCGACGTCCCGGTAGCCCCTCGGGGCGTCCTCGGGGGCCGTCGGCGACCAGCGGGCCGTCTGGTGGCCGCGGACGGCGGCCCCCGCCAGACCGGGCCGCGGGGCCACCGGCAGCGCGGCGGCGTCCGTCCAGTCTCGACGTCGGCCCACCGTGCGGCCGACCCGGGCGAGGAGGTCGCCCGGGGCCAGGGCACGGAACGTCCGTCCGGACCGCAGGCCGAGGTGCGCGGCCCGGGCCGCCAGGGCGGCGGGCAGGCCGACCGTGCCCGAGACCACGAGGGCCTCGACGGGACGCTCGGCCGGCCACGGGGCCTCCGCGTCGTCGGGCTGCAGGCCCCGGTCCGCGAGCAGGCGCAGGGCGTGCGCGGCCACGAGCGAGCCGTACGAGTGGGCCTCCACGGCCCCGTGCACGGCGGTCCCGCGGGCGCGCAGGGCCGGGGCGACATCGTCGTCCTCCCCCGGCCCGTGGCGCAGGAACTCCCACCAGGCCCGCACATCCGCGGCGAGCATCGCGCCGCCGCGCCGGCCGGGGCCGTCGAGCACCACCCGCCAGGGCGTGGGTGCGGGGTAGCCGAGCCACCCGATGACGACGGGGCGGGGTGCGCCGGCGGCGCGCTGGGCGGCGGCGAGGTGGGCGGCCTCCCGGGCCGTCCCCCACATGGCCGTCTGGGGGCGGATGCCCATGCCGGAGACGAGCCAGGTCAGGTGGGTGGCGGTCGCGGGGTCCCCCGCGGCGACCACCGCGCGCGGCCCGTCCGGGCCCTCGAGGACGTAGTCCAGCAGATGCCGGGCGGGCAGGTGCGGGTCCATGCCCTCCGGCTTGAGGGCGTGGACGATCCCGTCCAGGGCGCTCCGGGCCTGCCGGCCGAGGCCGTCGCGCCGGGCCATGTCGGCGCGCAGCCGCTCCTGCACGCGGGACCGCGCGGCCGCCCCGAACGACGCCCGGCTCAGTCCTGCTCGGACTGCCACGTGGGCACCCGTCGGAGGCCTGCGACGCCGGAGGGCAGCCTCCGCAGGCCGCTCGGGCAGGCCTCGCCCGCGGTGTCCGCCCCGGCCCGTGCCGCGGCGTGACGGCGGACGGCCATCCGGTCGGCGTAGCGGGCCGAGACGTCACCGCCGGAGCCCACGGTGAAGACGCGGGCCAGGCGGGAGGCGTGGTGGAGGCGGTCCACCTGGGCAGCCAGCTCGACCACGGTGTCCTGCAGCTGCTCGACCTCGCGCTGCAGCGCGATCACGCGGCGGATGCCCTCCAGCGAGATACCTTCGCGGCTCAGGGTCTGCACGGTCTGCAGCCGCTCGACGTCGGCGAGGGAGTAGCGGCGGTGCCGTCCGTCCTGGCGGGCGGGGACCACGAGGCCGAGCCGGTCGTACTGGCGCAGGGTCTGCGGATGCATGTCCGCCATCTCGGCGGCCACGGAGATCACGAAGACCGGGGCGTGCCGGTCGGGACCCCCCTCGCGGCCCCGGTCCGCACGGGCGGCGCCGTCGCGGGCGCTCACCAGGCTGCCCTCCGGGCCAGCTCCCGCCGCGGATCGTCGCCGGCCGTGGCGGACTGCAGGGCCTCGACGGCGGCGCGGGCGTCGTCGTTGAGCGTGGTGGGCACGGTGACGCGCAGCTCCACGAGCAGGTCACCCGTCGTCTTCCCGCGCTCGACACCGCGGCCCTTCAGGCGCAGCACGCGGCCACACTGGGAGCCCGCCGGCACCTTCACCTTCACGGGGCGCTCCAGCGTCGGCACCTCGATCGTGGCGCCGAGGGCGGCCTCGGGGAAGGTGATCGGCACGGTGATCCGCAGGTCGTCCCCGTCCCGGCGGAAGAACTCGTGCTCGCGCACGTGCACGGTGACCAGCAGGTCGCCGCGGCCGGCCGGGCCGGGCGAGCCCTTGCCGCGGGCACGGACCTTCTGGCCGTCGCGGATGCCCTTCGGGATCTTCACCTCGATCGTCTCGCCGTCCGGGCCGCGCAGGGACACCGTGGTGCCCTGGATCGAGCCGCGGAAGGAGATCGTGGTGGTGGCGGTGCGGTCCGCGCCCTTCGTGGGGCGCGGCCGCGCGTAGCCGGCGTCACCGAAGCCGCCGGGGCCGAAGCCGCCGGTCTGGCCGGCGGCGCCGCCGAACATCCCGCTGAACAGGTCCGACAGGTCGGGCCCGGACTGCGTGGTGCGGGGGCCGCCCCCGCCGCCGAACATGCCGCCGAAGACGTCCTCGAAGCCGCCGCCGCCGGCACCGCCCGGGGCGGAGAACCGGGCGCCGCCGCCCATCGCGCGGATCGCGTCGTACTCCTGGCGCTCCTGGGGGTCGCTCAGGACGGCGTACGCCTCCGAGATCTCCTTGAACTTCTTCTCGGCCGCCTCGTCCCCGGGGTTCTGGTCCGGGTGGTGGGTGCGGGCGAGCTTGCGGTAGGCCTTCTTCACATCCGCATCGGAGGCGTCCTTGGACACCCCCAGGGTCGCGTAGAAGTCCTTGTCCATCCAATCCTGCGAGGCCATGGTGCCTCCTCTCGTGTGCATCGGTCAGGGGGTCGGCCGGCGGCGGGGTGGGCCGCCGGCCGACGGGGTCACTCGTCTCCGGCGGAGACCATCACCTGGGCGGCGCGCAGCACGCGGCCGTCCCGGACGTAGCCGTTGCGGAAGACCTGGACCACGTGGTCCGCGGGCACCTCCGCGTGCGGCTGGCGCATCACGGCCTCGTGCAGGGCCGGGTCGAACTCGACGCCGGCCAGCGCCGCCTGGTCGTGGCGCTCGAGGCCGAGGCCGGCCAGGACGGTGTCGAGCTTGGTCGCGATGGCGGCGAACGGGCCGTCCGTCAGGTCGCCGGCGGCGCGGGCGGCGTCGATGTCGTCGAGCACCGGCAGCAGCGCGGTGACGGCCTTGAGCACGCCGGCGTCCCTGGCCAGGTCGCGGTCGCGGTCCACGCGACGCTTGTAGTTCACGAACTCGGCCTGCAGACGTCGCAGGTCGGTCTCGAGCTCGGCCTCGCGGTCCGAGGCCGCGGGCTGCGGCGCCTCGGTCCCGGCCTCCGCGCCGGCCTCGTCGAGGATGCGCTCGGCCTGGGCGAGGGCGTCGCCGTCCTCGGCCTGCTCGGCCGCGCTCTCAGCGGAGACACGGGGCTCACCGGTCTCGGGGTCGATGCGGCGACGGTCGTTGAACACGATGGGCTCCTCCTCGGAGCCGCGCTCGGCGTCGGAGGAGCCGTGCGGACGCTGCTGGTCGGCGCTCATGGTGTGTCCTTTCGAAGCGGGTGGGCGCGGCGGGTCCGCCGCGCGGGGGTGGTGCGGGAAGGCCGGCGGGCTGGCCCGGCAGGGGCGCTGCCGGGCCGGCCCGCCGGCGTCGTGGGCCTCCGGGCGGGGCGGGCGTGGACGCCCGCCCCGGCCCCGGGGTGTCAGGCCTTCTTCTCGTCGTCCTCGTCGACCACCTCGGCGTCGACGATGTCCTCATCGTCGCCCTGCGGGGCGGCGGACTCGGCGCCGGCGTCGGCCGACTCCGCGCCCTGCTGGGCGTAGAGGGCCTCGCCGATCTTGACCTGGGAGGCCTGGAGCTTCTCGAACGCGGCGGCGACCTCGTCGTCGTTGTCCTGCTTCTCCAGGGCGGCCTTCAGGGCGTCGACGTCGGCCTGCACCTCGGTCTTGACGTCCTCGGGCAGCTTGTCGCCGTTGTCCTGCAGGAGCCTCTCAACGGAGTAGGCGGACTGCTCCGCCTGGTTGCGGCGCTCGGCGGCCTCGCGGCGCTTCTTGTCCTCGTCCGCGTGGGCCTCGGCGTCCTTGACCATGCGGTCGATGTCCTCCTTGGACAGCGAGGAGCCGCCCGTGATGGTCATCGACTGCTCGGTGCCGGTGCCCTTGTCCTTCGCGGAGACGTGCACGATGCCGTTCGCGTCGATGTCGAACGTGACCTCGATCTGGGGCATGCCGCGCGGGGCCGGGGCGATGCCGGTCAGCTCGAAGGTCCCCAGCGCCTTGTTGTCCCGGGTGAACTCGCGCTCGCCCTGGAAGACCTGGATGGACACGGAGGGCTGGTTGTCCTCGGCCGTGGTGAACGTCTCGGAGCGCTTGGTCGGGATGGCCGTGTTGCGCTCGATGAGCTTGGCCATCACGCCGCCCTTGGTCTCGATGCCCAGCGACAGCGGGGTCACGTCGATCAGGAGCACGTCCTTGCGCTCACCGGCGAGCACGCCCGCCTGCACCGCCGCGCCGATGGCGACGACCTCGTCCGGGTTCACGCCCTTGTTGGGCTCCTTGCCGCCGGTCAGCTCCTTCACCAGGTCGGAGACGGCGGGCATGCGGGTGGAGCCGCCGACGAGGATCACGTGGTCGATGTCGGAGACCTTGACGCCGGCCTCCTTGATGACGTCCTCGAACGGCTTGCGGGTGCGCTCGAGCAGGTCCTTGGTGAGGTCCTGGAACTTGGCGCGGGACAGGTGCTCGTCCAGATGCACCGGGCCCTCGGGGGTCACGGACAGGTACTGCAGCGAGATGCTGGTGGAGGTGGCCGAGGAGAGCTCCTTCTTGGCCTGCTCCGCGGCCTCCTTCAGACGCTGCAGGGCGATCTTGTCCTTGGACAGGTCCGCGCCCTTGGACTTGGCCTGCTGGAGCAGCCAGTCCACGATCCGCTGATCCCAGTCGTCGCCGCCGAGGCGGTTGTCGCCGGCGGTGGCGCGCACCTGGATGGTGGCGAAGTCGTCCTCGTCCTTGGCGACCTCGAGCAGGGACACGTCGAAGGTGCCGCCGCCCAGGTCGAAGACCAGGATGAGCTCGTCCTCCTTGCCCTTCTCCAGGCCGTAGGCCAGCGCGGCCGCGGTGGGCTCGTTGATGATACGGGTGACGTTCAGGCCCGCGATCTCGCCGGCCTCCTTGGTGGCCTGGCGCTCGGCGTCGTTGAAGTAGGCGGGCACGGTGATCACCGCGTCGGTGACCTTCTCACCCAGGTACTCCTCGGCGTCGTGCTTGAGCTTCATCAGCGTGCGGGCCGAGATCTCCTGCGGGGTGTACTTCTTGCCGTCCACCTCGGTGGTCCAGTCGGTGCCCATGTGGCGCTTGACGGACGCGAAGGTGCGCTCGGGGTTGTTGACGGCCTGGCGCTTGGCGACCTCGCCGACCAGGACGTCCCCGCCCTTGGAGAACGCGACGACGGACGGGGTGGTGCGGGCGCCCTCGGCGTTCGCGATGACGACCGGGTCGCCACCCTCGAGGGCGGCGACGACGGAGTTGGTGGTGCCGAGGTCGATGCCGACTGCACGGGACATGATGGGGTCCTTCCTGTCTGACGGTGAAGCGGGGGCCGGACCCGCGGGCCGGGGCACCGGCGCCGCAGGGACTTGAGCCTTCATGACTCAGGTTGCCACCGGGGCGGTGGACTGTCAAGTGAACCTGAGTCGACTTCACTCACTTCTGCTTCTGCGAGGGTCAACGCGGGCCGTCCGCGATCCATTCCCGGGGCCCGGGTCCATCCCTGATCCGTCCCGGTGCAGGCGCCGGGCCCTGGAAGCGCGCGGGTCTCGCGCGGTTGAATGGCGGAACACGGGGCGTCGCCGACGGCGCGCCCGTCCCGACGGAGAAGGAGCACCACCATGGCCGAGCAGAACGCCGCCGAGTACACCGTCCCGGGCCTGTCCCTGAGCACGGGCCGCCGCACCGCCGAGATCCTCCAGGGCCGCCTGCACGCCCTCAACGACCTGCAGCTCACCCTGAAGCACGCCCACTGGAACGTCGTGGGTCCGGGCTTCATCGGCGTGCACGAGATGCTCGACCCACAGATCGAGCTGGTCCGCGCGATGGTGGACGTCATCGCCGAGCGCATCGCCACCCTCGGCGTCTCCCCCGCCGGCACCCCGGGCGCCCTCGTGGCCGCCCGCACGTGGGACGACTACACGCTGGGCCGCGCGACGACCCTGGAGCACCTGGCCGCGCTGGACCTCGTCTACGACGGCGTCGTGACGGATCACCGCGCCGCGATCGACGCCACCGAGGACCTCGACCCGGTCACCCAGGACATCCTCATCGACCAGGTGGCCCAGCTCGAGCTGTTCCAGTGGTTCATGCGCTCCTTCCTGACCACGGACGACGGCCGCCTGAGCAGCGCGGGTGCGGCCACGGAGGCCGCCGCCGCGGGCCGGGTGAAGGACGAGCAGGCCGCGCCCGCCCCGAAGGGCGCGCGCACGAAGAAGTCGGACGCCAAGAAGGCCAAGAAGAAGTGACCGCGCGCCCCTGAGGCGCCCGCGTGCACGGAGGGCCCGACCGCACCGCCGGTCGGGCCCTCCGTCGCCGTCCGGGCTCAGGCGGCCCGCGCCGGCCACCAGACGCGCGGGCCGATGTCCCGGACGAGCGCGGGGATCAGCAGCGTGCGCACCACCAGTGTGTCCAGCAGCACGCCGAACGCGACGATGAATGCCAACTGCACCATGAACATCAGCGGGATCACCGCGAGCGCGGCGAAGGTGGCCGCCAGCACGACGCCGGCCGAGGTGATGACCCCGCCCGTGACGGTGAGGGCGCGCAGCACGCCCGCCCGCGTGCCGTGCCGCGGGGTCTCCTCCCGCGCCCGGGTCATCAGGAAGATCGTGTAGTCGATCCCGAGCGCCACGAGGAAGACGAAGCCGTACAGCGGCACGGTGGGGTCGGCGTCCTCGAAGCCGAACACGTGCCGGAACACGAGGGCCGAGACGCCCAGGGCCGCACCGAAGCTGACCACGGTGGCCGCCACGAGCAGCACGGGTGCCAGGAGCGAGCGCAGCAGCACCGCGAGGATGACCAGCAGCATCGCGAGGATCAGCGGGATGACGACCCGCAGGTCGCGCTGCGTGGTGACGTTCGTGTCCAGCGCCTGGGCCGCCGGGCCGCCCACGAGGATCTCGCCCGAGGTGGGCAGGTCCGCGAGCCGGTCGCGCAGGCGGGCCACGGTCTGCTGCGCGGCGAGGGACTCGCCCGGGTCCGCCAGGGTGGCAGAGACCAGCACGCGGCCGTCCACCACGCGGGGCTGCGGCTCCGGCGCGGACGCGGCGCCCGTCCCGCCCTCCGCGTCGGTCACGCCCGGGGGTGGGCCCGCGGCGGCCTCGGGGGCGTCCGTGGTGACCGCGGCCTCGGCCACGCCGGGGTCCTCCGTGACGGCGGCGAGCACCGCCTCCGCGTCCCCGGCCGGGGCGAGGATCTGGGCGGGGGCGCCCGCGCCGGCGTCGAAGTGCTCGCTCAGCAGGGCCTGGGCCTGCCGGGCGTCGGAGTCGCCGAGCAGCACGTCCTCCTGGGCGACGCCGTCCGCGCGCAGCTGCAGCAGACCGCCGCAGAGGGCGAGGAGCACGACCGTCGTGGCGACCCAGACGAGACGGGGCCGGCGCGCGACGACGGCGCCCACCCGCGTCCACACCCCGTGGTCCTCCTCGAGGCCGGCGACGGGTCGGCCCGCGCCGTCGAGCGGCGGGGTGAAGGCCCGGCCCCGGGCGGCTCTGCGCTGCGCGCGACGGCGAGCGCGCTCGGGGGACGGGATCGTGGGCCAGAAGGCGGCACGCCCGGTCAGCCGCAGCAGCGCCGGCAGCAGGGTCAGGGCGGCGAGCCACGCGAACGCCACACCCGTGGCGGCCACGGGGCCGAGGGAGCGCGTCGAGTTGAGGTCCGAGGCCATCAGGATCAGCAGGGCGAGGGCCACGGTCGAGGCGGACGCGGTGATCGCGCCGAAGGACCCGCGCACGGCGGCCCGCAGCGCCTCCCCGACGTCCGCCCGGACCAGCAGCTCCTCGCGGTGCCGGGCCACGAGCAGGAGGCAGTAGTCGGTGGCCGCGCCGATCACGAGGATCGAGAGGATGCCCTGGGCCTGGCCGTTGAGCTGGATCCAGCCCGCCAGTGCCATCCCGTAGACGGCCACGATCGCGCCGCAGAGCGCGGCCACGGCCGTCAGGAGCACGAGGACCGGCAGCAGGACGGAGCGGTAGACCGCCACGAGGATCACGAACACCACCGCGAGCGCCACGAGCAGCAGCAGCCCGTCGATGCCCGCGAACGCGCCGCCCAGCTCCGCGACCAGGCCCGCCGGACCGCCCACGTGCCACTCGGTGTCCGCGGCCACGGTGCCGGCGAGGGCGGGGTCGGCGGCCGCCGGGTCCGCCACGACCTCCCGCAGGTCGGCCACCACGTCGGCCACGGGCCGCTCGGCCCCGGCCGAGGAGTCGACGAAGGCCAGGAACTGCACCGCCGCGCCGTCGTCGGAGGGGATCGGGCCGGCGACGTCGGTCACGCCCGGCACCTCGCCCAACCGGCCCGCGAGGTCCGCGAGCGCGGGGAAGGCGGCCGCGGGGTCCGCGGTGCTCGCCGGGCCCACGACGACGGCGGGCACGGCCTCGCCGTCCTGGAACGCCGCCGCCTCCTGTCCCGCGCGGGTGGACTCGGCCGACGCCGGCAGGAAGGTGGCCTGGTCGTTCGAGGAGACGTCGCCGATCCTGCCGAACACGGGGCCGCCCAGGCCGAGCACGGCGAACCAGACCACGGCCAGCGCCGCGGCCAGGCCCAGCCGCAGCCCCCGAGGGGGACGCCCCGTGGCGGCGGGGGTGCGGAAGGCGGAGAGGTCGGGCGGGGTGGGCATGCCCCGAGCGTAGGGGATGGTTCGATGATCAAACAACCATGGGGGCTGGCTAGACTCCCGGCCATGACCACGCAGCCCCCCTCCGCCCCCGCGGAGCACCTCGCCGTGGTCCACGCCCTGCGCGTCTTCAGCGAGAGCGCGGAGCACGCCGTCGACGAGGCCGGCCGCGGCGTCGGCCTGCACCGCACGGACCTCAGAGCCCTCGCGTACCTGATGGCCCGCGCGGCGGCCGGTGAGCCCGTCACGGCCTCGGACCTCGGCGCCCACCTGCACCTCACCCGGGCCTCGGCCACCGCCCTCGTGGACCGCCTGGCCGCCGCGGGCCACGTCCGCCGCCACCGGGACGAGGGCGACCGGCGGCGCGTGCTGGTGGAGCACACGGACACGGCCCGCCGCGACGGACAGCGCGCGTTCGAACCGATGTCCCAGCGGCTGAGCGCCGCCCTCGAGGGGTTCTCCGCCGCGGAGCTGCGGGCCGCGGTGCGGGTGCTCGAGGCGGCCACCGCCGCACTGACGGACCCCGCCCCGGAGGACCCGTGACCCGACCGGCGCTCATCGGCCTGGACGGCCGCTCGGGGTCGGGCAAGACCGTCCTCGCCGCCGCGCTCGCGGCCCGGATCGCACCGTTCGCGCGCGTCGAGGTGATCGAGATCGAGTCCATGTACCGGGGCTGGGACGGGCTGGCCACGGCGGTGGACGACGACGGCCCCTACCCGGCCGTCGTGCGCGCGCTGCGGGAGCGGGGCACGGCGACCTGGACCACGTGGGACTGGCACCGCGCCGCCCCCGGTCCGCCGCGGCGGACCGCGCCGGCCGACGTCGTGGTGTGCGAGGGCGTGGGCGCGCTCAGCACCGCCGCCCGACCGCTGCTCGACCTGGCGGTGTGGCTCGAGCTCGAGACCCCCGCGCGGCGCACGCGGGCGCTGGCCCGGGACGGCGAGACCTTCGCCCCACACTGGGACCGCTGGGCCGCACAGGAAGAGGACTACCTGGCCCGGCATGCCCCGCGCGCCGCGGCGGACCTGGTCCTGCACCCGCCCTCCGCCTGACGGCGGCGGTGCCCGGGGCCGGGGGCGTCGGGGTCTGCGTGCGGGCCGGTTGGGCGCCCGCGCTGGGACCGGAGCGGTTCGCTCCGCTTAGGTGTAGCATCGGAGGCGGCGCGCCGCGTCCGGCCGCGTCCCACCCCAACGCACGGAGACCTCCCCTTCCCATGGCGACACTGCTCTACCGTCTCGGCCTCGGCGCCGCCCGCCGCCCCCTCCTCGTGATCCTCGCCTGGGTGCTCGCCCTGGCCCTCGCCGTCGGCGGGTTCCTCGCCTTCGGCGGCACGCTCTCCTCCACCGTCACCATCCCCGGCACGCCCACCGCCCAGGTCACGGACCGCCTCAAGGAGGAGTTCCCCGAGGCCTCCCGCGGCAGGGGCCAGGTCGTGTTCACCACCGAGGACGGCTCCCCCCTGACCGACGCCCAGCGCGAGCAGATCACCGCCCTGTTGGACGACGTCGCCGAGCAGCCGGCCGTGGAGGGCGTCGTGAACCCGTTCGAGGCCCAGGCCCAGCAGGACGACGCCCGCACCCGGCTCGACGAGGGCCGCACCGAGCTGGCCGACGGCGAGCAGCGCCTCGCGGACGGACGCCAGGAGATCGAGGACGGCCGGGCCGAGCTCGAGCGTCGCACGGCCGAGGCCGACGCGGCCGAGCAGCGCCTGGCCGAGGCCGCCGCCCAGCTGGAGGAGGGGCAGGCGAAGCTCGACGCCGCGCGCGCCGACCTCGAGGAGCGTGGCCTGGACGCCCTGCCGGCCGAGGCCCTGGCCCCGCTCCGGGAGGCCGAGCAGCAGGTGGCCGAAGGCCAGGAGCAGCTCGACGCCGGCCGCGCCGAGCTCGAGGAGCAGGCGGAGCGCCTCGAGGCCGGGCAGGCCAAGCTCGACGCACAGCGTCAGGAGCTCGAGGCCGCGCAGGCCGAGCTCGACGCCCGGTGGGCCGAGCTCGAGGCCGGGCAGGCCGAGCTCGACGCCCGGGCCGAGCAGCTGGCCGCGGGCCGCGCCGAGCTCGAGCAGGCCCGGGACGCCGCACTGGCCGAGGCCGAGGCCGCCGGCATCCCGGCGGAGCAGGTCACCGAGCAGTTCGCCGACCAGGAGGCGCAGCTCGCCGCCGCCGAGGCACAGCTGGCGGCCGGTCAGGACCAGGCCGACGCCGCCCGCGCCCAGCTGGAGGCCGCCCAGGCCGAGGCCGACGCGGGCGCCGAACAGCTCGCGGCCGCCCAGGCCGAGGCCGACGACGGCGCCGCCCGACTCGCCGCCGGCCGGCAGCAGCTGCAGGAGTCCGAGGCCGAGCTCGAGGCCGGCCGCGAGCAGGTGGCCGCGGGACGGCAGCAGGCCCTGGACGCGGCCGAGGCCGAGCTCGACGCGCAGCAGCAGAAGATCGACGAGGGCCGGGCCGAGTACGAGCGCGGCGTCGCCGAGCTCGAGGACGGCCGGGCCCAGCTGGCCGCCGGCGCGGAGCGCCTGGACCAGGCCGAGGCGGACCTCGCCGACGGCCGCGCCGAGCTGGAGGACGGCCGCGTCGAGGCCGAGCGCGGCGAGCGCACCCTGGCCCTCGCGGAGGACTTCCGCACCGTGTCCGAGGACGGCAGCACCGCCGTCGGGATCGTCACCTTCACCACGCCGACCCTGGACGTGACCGCCGAGGACAAGGAGGCGGTCACCGGCGCCCTCACCGGCGCGGACATCGACGGCGTCGCCGTGCATCCCTCCCAGGAGCTCAACGCCACCGTGTCCTCCCTGCTGGGCCCGGGCGAGGTCGTGGGCCTCGTGGTCGCCGCGATCGTGCTGGTGGTCATGCTCGGCACCCTCGTGGGCGCGGGCCTGCCGCTGGTCAATGCGCTGGTGGGCGTGGGCGTGGGCGCCGCCGGGGCGCTCGCGTTCTCCTCCGCCGTGGAGATGATCTCCGTGACCCCGGTGCTCGGGGTGATGCTGGGCCTGGCCGTGGGCATCGACTACGCGCTGTTCATCGTCAACCGACACCGCCATGAGCTGCGTCGCGGCACGAGCCTGCACGAGTCGATCGCCCTGGCCACCGGCACCTCCGGCAACGCCGTGGTGTTTGCCGGCATCACCGTGATCGTCGCCCTCGTGGGCCTGAACGTCACCGGCATCCCGTTCCTGGGCCTGATGGGCACCGTGGGCGCGGTCTGCGTGGCCGTGGCCGTGCTGGTGGCCGTCACCCTGACCCCGGCCCTGCTCTCCCTGGCCGGGATGCGGATCCTCTCGAAGAAGGAGCGGGCCCGCCTCGCCGACGAGGGTCCCGCCTCCGTCGCCGAGGGCTCCGCCGCCGTGCGCCGCGCCGGGCGCCGCTCGACCATGTCCACCCCGGCCGCGATCGCCTCGGCCCTGGCGGCCGTCGCCCTGCTGGTGCTCGTGGCCCTGCCGGTCGGCTCGATGCGCCTGGGCCTGCCGGACGGCGGGTCCGAGCCGGAGGGCTCCGACTCGCAGGTTGCGTACGAGCTCACCGCCGAGAAGTTCGGCGAGGGCTACAACGGCCCGCTCGTGGTGACCGTGGACCTGCCCGCCGGCCTGGACGAGGACGCGGCCGAGGACGCCCGCCTGGCGGTGGGCGAGCAGCTCGCCGGCCTCGAGCACGCGCACGCCGTGGTGCCCGCGGGCTTCAACGAGGACCGCACCGTCACCATGTTCCAGGTGCTGCCCGAGGAGGGCCCGAACGCCGTCTCCACCGAGGA
Organism: Micrococcus sp. APC 4021; assembly: GCF_030407635.1. Classification (NCBI taxonomy): domain Bacteria; kingdom Bacillati; phylum Actinomycetota; class Actinomycetes; order Micrococcales; family Micrococcaceae; genus Micrococcus; species Micrococcus sp. APC 4021. The sequence continues at coordinate 866 of NZ_JASDCZ010000055.1, read as the reverse complement.
GCTGGTGCGCGAGCTGCGCGCCACCGAGCCGGCCGGCGAGGCCTCCAACCTCGGCGTGGCCGGCATGACCAGCGGGTTCATCGACGTCTCGGAGAAGCTCTCCGACGCCCTGCCCCTCTACCTGGGCGTGGTGGTGGGCCTGTCCCTGCTGATCATGGTGCTGGTGTTCCGCTCGATCCTGGTGCCGCTGATCGCCACCGGCGGGTTCGTGCTCTCCATGTTCGCCGCCATGGGCGGCGTGGTGGCCATCTACCAGTGGGGCTGGCTCGGCTCGGTGTTCGGGGTCCACAACCCCGGCCCCGTGCTCAGCTTCCTGCCGACCATCATGATCGGCGTGCTGTTCGGCCTGGCCATGGACTACCAGCTGTTCATCGCCTCCGGCATGCGCGAGGCCTACGCCCACGGCCTGCCCGCCCGCCAGGCCGTGCTGACCGGCCTGCGCTCGGGCCGGGCCGTCGTGATCGCCGCGGCGATCATCATGATCTCCGTGTTCGGCGGGTTCATCTTCGCCCACGACGCGATGATCCGCCCGATGGGCTTCGGCCTGGCCTTCGGCGTGCTGCTGGACGCGTTCGTGGTGCGCCTGCTCCTGATGCCGGCGCTGATGCACCTGCTCGGCGAGAAGGCGTGGTGGCTGCCGCGCTGGCTCGACCGGATCATGCCGGACGTGGACGTGGAGGGCGCCCAGCTCGAGCGCGGCCACGCCCCCGCCGCCGAGGCCGCGTCCGCCCCGGCTCCCGAGGCCGGCCGCACCCCGGCCGTCGACGGCGGCGCGCACCGCGCCTGAGCGCGCCCGACCGCGCGGGACACCGCCGCCCCCGGCCACTGCGGCCGGGGGCGGCGGACTATCCTGGGCGCATGTCCCC
>NZ_JASDCZ010000054.1:0-14834 GCF_030407635.1 Micrococcus sp. APC 4021 | reverse complement strand
CCCGAGGAGAAGATCCGTGGCAGCACCCGCCGGCAAGCGCAAGGACTCGGCCCGTCGGAAGCGCGAGGAGCTCGAGGCCGCGCGCCGCAGCCGCTCCGCCGTGCGGACGGAGCTCGGGGACGTGGACCCGGGTCCGAAGCCCCTCTCCCCCGTGTACAAGGCCGTGATGTTCGGCCTGCTGATCCTCGGCCTGCTCTGGATCATCGTCTACTACCTGACCCAGGGCCTCTTCCCGATCGTGCAGATCGGCGGCTGGAACATCCTCGTGGGCTTCGGCATCGCGCTCGTCGGGTTCCTGATGATGTCCCGCTGGAGCGAATGACACGCGTGTAGTTCTCCACAGTGGTGGACAACCCTGTGGATGAGGGATCCGCACGATCCGGCCCGGAGACGAGTTGTCCCCGGAGTTGTCCACAGGTGTGGACACCCCTGTGGGAAGAAGTGCACACCCGCCTGTGGAGAACTCCGGGGACGGCCGGGGACGACGGTCTAGCCGAGCAGGCCGGCCACCGTGACCCGGGCGGCGCCGAGCACCGTGAGCGCCACCAGCGCCGCCGCCACGACCACGAGGCCGGCCGCCTGGGCGCCCACGGACGGCACACGCGCCCGCCCGGGGCGCAGCCCGCCGGCCAGGGAGAACACGACGGCGACGACGGCGCCCGTCAGCAGCCCGCCCACGTGCACCTGCCAGGCCACCCCGGGCAGCAGGAACGAGAACACGAGGTTCAGGCCGATCAGCACGGCGATCGAGCGCACCTGCCCGCCCCGCACCCGGGTGAGCAGGAACAGGGCCGCGAACATGCCGTACACGGCGCCGGACGCCCCGACGACGGGCTGCAGCGGGTCCGAGACCCACAGCGCGAACACCGCACCGCCCACGGCGGAGAGCACGTAGAGGGCGAGGAACCGCCACCAGCCCAGCGCGGGCTCGAGCACACGCCCGATCACCCACAGCGCGAGCATGTTCAGCAGCAGGTGCGTGGGACCGGAGACGTCGTGCACGAGCGCGTAGGAGGCCATCCGCCACGGCTCCATGCCGTACGGGGACGTGTAGAGCCCGGCGTACCAGAGCGCCTCGGTCACGCCGGACGCCTGGTCCCGGGTCATCCACTGCGCCGCGTAGACCACCGCCGTGACCGCCAGCAGGATCCAGGTGACGGGCGAGGCGGCGAAGCCCGTCCGCCGTCGGACCGGGACCGACGCGGCGGCGCCGGCGGGGGCCACCGTCGGAGCAGGGCCGGCCACGACGCCGGACGCACAGTCCACGCAGACCGGTCCGGCCGCGGAGCCGGGACGCTGGCAGTCGAGGCACGCGGGGCGCCGGCAGACGGCGCAGCGCACATACGCGGCACGGCCCGGATGCCGCGGGCACACCGGGGGTGTGCCGTCCGCGGAGTCCGGGCCGTGCGGGTCAGAGGGGGTGGTGCTCACCGAGGGGCTGCTCAGGCCTCGTCGATGTCGATGGACTCGATGACGACGTCCTCGAGCGGGCGGTCACGGGGATCGGTGGCGACGGCGTTGAGCTCGTCCACGACCTTCTGGGAGGCCTCGTCCTTCACCTCGCCGAAGATGGTGTGCTTGCCGTTGAGCCAGCCGGTGGGCACGGAGGTGATGAAGAACTGCGAGCCGTTGGTGCCGGGGCCGGCGTTGGCCATGGCCAGCAGGTAGGGACGGTCGAACTGCAGCTCGGGGTGGATCTCGTCGCCGAACTGGTAGCCGGGGCCGCCGATGCCCATGCCGAGCGGGTCGCCGCCCTGGATCATGAAGTCCTTGATGATGCGGTGGAACACGGTGCCGGAGTACAGCGGGGCGCCGTTGTTCTTCTCACCGGTCTGCGGGTGGGTCCACTCCTGCTCGCCGGTGGCGAGACCCACGAAGTTCTTCACGGTCTTCGGGGCGTGGTTGCCGAACAGCTCGACGACGATGTCGCCGTGGTTCGTGTGGATGGTCGCGGTGTGCGTCTTGTTCGCCATGCGCCCCATTGTTCCATCCGCGGCGGCGGGCCGTCCGGATCCCGCCGTCCGGGGGCGGGTCTTCCGCGATCGGCGTACGCACTCCCGGCGTGCCGGGACCCGTGCCACGGCGGGGGTCGGCCACTAGGCTGGGCCTCGAGGACCACCGCGTTCAACGACCATCCAGAACTCACGGGAGGCATCACATGGCTCGCACGACCCTGCACGACGAGATCCAGCACGACGGCGGCGCGAACGCGTTCGTCGCACGCCAGGCGGAGAACCTGCGCCACTGGGCCGCCCCGAAGGTGGAGTCCACCCGCGCCTGGAGCGAGGTGGCCGCGGCCTACGGGCTGATCGGCGGCTCCGCCGCGGCCGAGGAGGGCCGCCGCAAGGCCCAGGACGCCAAGAAGGAGTACGGCCCCGTGGTCGAGCGCGGGGCGCGGAAGGCCGGCGAGGCCGTCGCGCACCAGTACGGGCTGCTGGCCCCCGCCGTCGCCAAGGGCGTGGACACCGTCCAGGACTTCCTCGAGCACCTGCAGGCCCAGGCGCAGGACGCCGGCCACGAGGTGCAGCAGCAGTTCGCCGCGGCGCGCAAGGACGCTGAGAAGGCCGCGAAGAAGGGCCGCCGTCGTGGGGGCCGCAAGGCCAAGCAGCTGCGCCGGGACGGCCGCCAGGCCGCCAAGGGCCTGCGCAAGGACGCGAAGAAGGCCGCCAAGGGCGCCCGTAAGGACGCGCAGCGGTCCGCCGCCCTGTTCAGCGACCGTGCCGGTCAGGCCAAGGACGCCGCCGCGGCGGGCGGCCTGACCCTCGCCGGTCTCCTCGCCACGGGTCTGTCCGCGCTGCAGGAGCAGGGCGGGAAGGTAGCCCCGCAGGTGCAGGCCCGCCTGGCCGACGCCGGCGACTACGCCCAGCGCCGCAAGGAGGAGGTCCTCCCCGTGGCCGCCGCCCGCCTGGCCGACGGCGCCGCGCACGCCCGCAAGACCGCCCACGACGTCGAGGTCCCGGACGCCCTGGAGCAGGCCCTGATCAAGCTCACCGGGGACAAGGCGATCGTGAAGCGCCTGCGCAAGGGTGCCGAGCAGTACGCCGGCGCGGCCGAGAAGGACCTGAACCGTGCCGCCGGTCGCCGGGCCTCCCGCTCGGGCGGCCGCTCCTGGATCGTCGCGGGCATGGCGGCCGCCGCCGCCGGCGCCGGCTTCGCCCTGTGGCGCCTGACCAAGCCGGTGCAGGATCCGTGGACCGCCCCGGTCCCGGGCCCGATCACCGCGAACATCCCGGTGGTGGAGGCCAACAACCCCTATGCCCAGCAGCAGAAGGTCGTGGCCGAGGCCGGCTCGGCCGCGGCGGGCCAGGGCGTGCGGGTGGACACCGCCACGCCGGACCCGGTGGCCGCCGCCAACGCGAAGGTGCTGGGCGTCCAGCCCGGGCAGCAGCGCTGACCCGCTCCCCCGCGCTCTGAGCGCGCAGCGGACGGCGACCGGCCCGCGCATCCTCGGCAGGACCGAGGGGCCGCGGGCCGGCGCGCGTCCGGGCGGGGGCCGGTGGGCCGCCGTCGAACGGGGCGCGGGCCTTGTCCACCGCCGGGAGCGCGCGGGAGGCTGGGAGCGCCCGGGATCCCGACGCCGGGCGGAGGAGTGATCTGCATGAGCACGACCCTGACCCTCTTCGGCCACTCGGCCGTCCGCCTCGAGAAGGCCGGCCGGCGCCTCGCGTTCGACCCCGGCGCGTTCAGCGACGCGGCGGTCCTGGACGGCGCGGACGCCGTCCTCGTGACGCACGGCCACCCGGACCACGTGGTCCCCGAGCAGCTGGCCCGGGCGTTGGCCGGCACGGAGACGCACGTGTGGGCGCCACGGGACCTCACGGGGCCGCTGGCGGAGGCGGGGCTCGACGCCGGACACGTGCACACGGCCGTGCCCGGGGAGACGTTCGAGGCCGCCGGCTTCCGGGTGGAGGTGCTCGGCGGGGAGCACGCGGTGATCCACGCCGAGGTGCCGCGCCCGGTGAACGTGTCCTATCTCGTGGACGGGGCCGTGCTGCACCCCGGCGACTCGTTCACGGTGCCGGACGCCGACGTCGAGGTGCTCCTGCTGCCCGCCGCGGCGCCGTGGCTGCGCATCGCGGACGTGGTGGACCAGATGCGGGCCATCGCGGCGACGCACACCCGCCCCATCCACGACGGCATCCTCAGCGAGGACGGCAAGGGCGTGGTGGATCGGGTGCTCTCGGGTCTCGCCGAGGGCGTGACCGACTACCGGCGCCTGGCCCCCGGGGAGCCCTGGACGTTCTGAGGCACGGGGAGGCGACGGCGGCCGCCCCGGGGCCGGTCACCAGCTGAGGGTGATCTCCAGCTCGGCGTCGCCGCCGTCCTCGACCTCGAGCTCCACCTCGAGGCCCACGCGGTCCGGGACGGTGACGACGACGTCGCGGCCGCCGTGCTCGACCCGCACCTCGTTCTGCCGGGAGAGCTGGTCGGCGAGGTCGCGCAGGCGTGCGGCGGCCTGCTCACGGCTGAGGGTCTGCTGCTGCTCGTGCTCGAAGAGGTCCTTGCCCATGGCACCGACGGTAGTCGCTGGGCGGGGTGCGCGCGACGGACGGGCCCCGGCGCGGCCGACACCGGGGCCCGTGCGGGTCAGCGGGACGCGGCCGGGTCGAGGGCGGGATCGTCGTCGCGGTGGATCTCGAAGCCGGGTGCCCGGTAGGTGGGCTCTCGGCGCTTGAGGGCGCGGATGACGAGCAGGGTCACCGGCACGATGAGGATCTCCACGAGCGTCTTGTACGCGAAGCCGGTCACCGTGTAGTTCGCCAGTTCCAGCAGCGAGATGGTGCCGGCGTAGGCGATGGTGCAGAAGATCAGGGTGTCGAAGAACTGGCCGACCACGGTGGAGAGGATGAGCCGGAACGCCACGTGCCGTTCCTTCATGCGCTCCTTGAGGCGGACCACGATGGACGCGTTGAGCAGGGAGCCCACGAGGAACGCGACGAAGCCGGCCACGGTGATCCGCAGCATGGGCGCGAGGGCCTGGTCCCACACCTCGAAGCCCTCGACGGGCGTGGTCCAGGAGACCGCCGTGTAGGTGAGGGCGGCGAGCACGAGCATCGCGAAGCCGAGGACGATGGCGCGGCGGGCCCGGCGCCAGCCGTACACCTCGGCGAGGATGTCGCCGACGATGTACGCGAACGGGAACAGGAAGGCGCCGCCGTCGAAGATGAGGGGGCCGCCGTCGTAGAAGAGGTCGGAGACGATCGGGACGGTGGGGCCGTAGAAGAGCTTGGCCGCGGTGACGCCGGAGAGGATGAGGAGGGCGATGAAGACGCCCACGAAGATGTCGTAGTAGCTCGCGGGCACCCGGGCGTAGGCCGGAGTGCCCTTCCCAGAGGCGGGTCGGTCGGGGGACGGGGTGTCGATGGTGGTGTTCACCGGACCATCCAACACCACGCACGACGACGGCGGGCACGGTGGGCGGGTCCGGCGGCGGGGGTTCGGGGCAGGCCATCCCCGTCCCTCCGTGGGCAGAAACGCCCTCTCTTCTGCCCACGGGGCCCGAAGTCCTGCGGTTTGTGCCCCAGGAGCCCCCGGGTCGCCGGTTTCTGCCCACGGTGCCGGCGCCGGCGGCCACCCTGGGCAGACGAAAGGGCCCGGGATTCTCACGACTCCCGGGCCCTTCTTCGGTGGAGGCAAGGGGACTCGAACCCCTAACCCCCTGCTTGCAAAGCAGGTGCGCTACCAATTGCGCCATGCCCCCGTGAGGACGGGTCAGTCCTCCGGTGCCGGCTCGACGCCGTCGGCGTCCTCCGGCAGGTCGTCCGTGGCCGTGGCCCAGACGTCCTTCCCCGCACTGTTCTCCCGCCAGAGACGCGCCCCATAGGCGGCTGCCGCGGCGCTGACCACGAGGGCCACGCGTGCCAGTCGACCCATGGGAAGACCTCCGGAGACGAACGGAGCCCCAGCGGACCGGGGCTCTGTGTGGTGGGAGTGGGCGTACCAAGACTTGAACTTGGGACCTCTTCGTTATCAGCGAAGCGCTCTAACCGCCTGAGCTATACGCCCTCACCGTCGCTCACGGCTGACGCCGTTCACAACAGGAGATGACTGTACAGGAACGCCGACGCCCCGCGCAAATCCGCGCGGGGCGTCGTCGAGGGTCTGCTCAGTCGTCCGTCAACGTGACGCCGAGGCCGCCCACGAGGCTCGCGCAGAGGTTGTAGAGCAGCGCGGCCACGGTGGCCAGGGCGGTCAGCAGGATGACGTTGACCACGGCCAGCACGGTGGCCAGCGAGGTCACGGTGCTCAGCGGGGCCAGGGACGCCACGGTGTAGCGCCCGGCCTCGGAGCCGAGCACGGTGCCGATCACGTCGTTGACCCTGTCGAAGATCCCGAGGACGTCGGACAGCGAGTACAGCGCCACCGCCGCCACCACCGTGAGGATGCCCAGCGCCACCGAGAGCAGGAACGCCAGCTTCAGCACGGACCACGGGTCCACCCGGGTCAGGACCAGGCGGGCGCGGCGCACCTTGGCCTTCGGGACGGCGCGGACCAGGTCCTCCTGCGAGGACCCGCTGGCCTTGCGCACCGGACGACCGGACCGCGGCTCGGCGGCCTTCCCGGTGCTCCGCCCCTGGCCGGGACGCGACGACGCGGACGTGCTCACTGCTCTCCTCCGTCTGCACCCTCACCGGCGTCCTGCGTCAGGGCGTCCTCCGGTGCGGCTACGGGGTCGGTCGGGTCGATGTCTGCGTCCAAGGGTACATCCGGCCCCGCCTCGGCCTCGGCGTCCGCCTTCGCCTCCATCTCCTGCTCATTGTTCAGGGTGACGGCGACGATCCGGTCCCGCTTGTCCGGCTTGGCGAAGATCACGCCCATCGTGTCGCGGCCCTTGGCCGGCACGCCGGCGACGGCGGAGCGCACCACCTTGCCCGAGGCCATCACCACGAGGACCTCCTGGTCCTCGCGCACCACGAGACCGCCGGCGAGCTCGCCGCGGTCGTCCACGAGCTTGGCGACCTTGATGCCGAGGCCGCCGCGGTTCTGCAGGCGGTACTCGTCCACGTGGGTGCGCTTGGCGAAGCCGCCGTCCGTGACGGTGAAGACGTAGCCGTCCTCCTCCACCACGTCCATCGTCAGCAGGGAGTCGTCGTCGCGGAACTTCATGCCAGTCACGCCCGAGGTCGCACGGCCCATGGGACGCAGCGCCTCGTCCGTGGCGGTGAACCGCAGGGACTGGCCCTTGCGCGAGATCAGGATGAGGTCGTCGTCGGGCGAGACCACGCGGGCCGAGACCAGCTCGTCCCCCTCACGCAGCTTGATGGCGATCAGGCCGGCGGTGCGGTTCGTGTCGTAGTCCAGCAGCGGCGTCTTCTTCACGAGGCCGCCGCGCGTGGCGAGCACGAGGTACGGGGCCCGGCCGTAGTCCACGAGCGGCTGGATCTGGGCGATCCGCTCGTCCGGCTGGAACGCGAGCAGGTTGGCCACGTGCTGGCCCTTCGCGTCGCGGCCGGCCTCGAGCAGCTCGTACGTCTTGATGCGGTACACGCGGCCGAAGTTCGTGAAGAACAGCAGCCAGTGGTGCGTGGACACGGTCAGGAAGTGCTCGACGACGTCGTCGCCGCGCAGCGTCGCCCCGCGCACGCCCTTGCCGCCGCGCGCCTGGGACCGGTACTGGTCGATCCGGGTGCGCTTGACATAGCCGCCGCGGGTGATGGAGACGACCATCTCCTCCTCGGGGATCAGGTCCTCGATGGACATGTCCCCGTCGAAGCCGGCCATGATCTCGGTGCGGCGGTCGTCGCCGTGCTTGGCCACGATCTCGGCGAGCTCCTCGGAGATCACCTCGCGCTGACGCTGCGGGGACTCCAGGATCCGGTTGTACTCGGCGATCTTCGCCATGAGGTCGTCGTACTCGTCCTGGATCTTCTGGGACTCCAGGGCGGCGAGCTGGCGCAGCTGCATCTGCAGGATGGCCTGGGCCTGGACGTCGTCGATGTCCAGGAGCTCCTTGAGGGCCTCGCGGGCCACGTCCGCCGAGGCCGAGCGGCGGATGGTCGCGATGACCTCGTCCAGCATGTCCAGGGCCTTGAGCAGGCCGCGCAGGATGTGCGCGCGCTCCTCGGCCTTGCGCTTGCGGAACGCGGTGCGGCGCACGATCACGTCGATCTGGTGCTTCACCCAGTGGTGCACGAAGCCGTCCAGGGACAGGGTGCGCGGCACGCCGTCCACGAGCGCGAGCATGTTGGCCGAGAAGTTCGACTGCAGCTCGGTGTGCTTGTAGAGGTTGTTCAGCACCACCTTGGCGACGGCGTCTCGCTTGAGCACGATCACCAGGCGCTGGCCGGTGCGGCCGGAGGTCTCGTCGCGCATGTCCGCGATGCCGTTGATCTTGCCGTCCCGCACCATCTCCGCGATCTTCGCGGCGAGGTTGTCGGGGTTGGTCATGTAGGGCAGCTCGGTGACCACGAGGCACGTGCGGCCCTGGATCTCCTCCACGTTGACCACGGCGCGCATGGTGATGGGGCCGCGGCCGGTCCGGTAGACCTCCTCGATGCCCTTGCGGCCCAGGATCTGGGCGCCCGTGGGGAAGTCGGGGCCGTGCACGCGGGCCAGGAGCGCCTCGAGCAGCTCCTCGCGGGTGGCCTCGGGGTGCTCGAGGTACCACTGCACGCCCGCGGCCACCTCGCGCATGTTGTGCGGCGGGATGTTCGTGGCCATGCCGACGGCGATGCCCGAGGAGCCGTTGACCAGCAGGTTCGGGTACCGGGCGGGCAGGACGACGGGCTCCTGCTGCTTGCCGTCGTAGTTGTCCTGCATGTCGACGGTGTCCTCGTCGATGTCCCGGACCATCTCCATGGCCAGCGGGGCCATCTTGGTCTCGGTGTAGCGCTGGGCGGCCGCGCCGTCGTTGCCCGGGGAGCCGAAGTTGCCCTGGCCGAGCGCCAGCGGGTAGCGCTGGACCCAGTCCTGGATGAGGCGCACGAGGGCGTCGTAGATCGCGGTGTCGCCGTGCGGGTGGTAGTTGCCCATCACGTCGCCCACCACGCGGGCGGACTTGTTGAACGCGCGGTCCGGGCGGTAGCCGCCGTCGTACATCGCGTAGAGCACGCGACGGTGCACGGGCTTGAGGCCGTCGCGCACGTCCGGCAGCGCGCGGCCGACGATCACGGCCATCGCGTAGTCCAGGTACGAGCGCTTCATCTCCGACTCGAGGTCGACGGGCTCGACCTTGTCGGCGGCGCCCTCGGGGAGCACGTAGTGCTCCACCTCGATGTCCAGGCCGGTCTGCGGGGTCGGGGCGCCCTCGACGGGCTCGTCCGGGGTCTGGGGGGTGGTCTCGTCGCTCACGCGGGTCCTCTCGTGCTCCCCGCGACGGCGGGGAGGGTGGTCGGCTCAGGCAGGTCTGCGGGTCCGGCTCAGACGTCCAGGAAGCGGATGTCCTTGGCGTTCTGCTGGATGAAGGTGCGGCGGGACTCCACGTCCTCGCCCATGAGCATGGAGAAGACGGCGTCCGCGGCGGCGGCGTCCTCCATGGTCACCTGCAGCAGGGTGCGGTGCTCCGGGTCCATGGTGGTGTCCCACAGCTCCTGGTAGTTCATCTCGCCCAGGCCCTTGTAGCGCTGCACCCCGTTGTCCTTGGGGTAGCGCCAGCCCTTGGCCAGGCCGGCCTCGACGGCGGCGTCGCGCTCCTCGTCCGAGAACACGTAGTCGTGCGGGGCGTTGGACCACTTGATGCGGTACAGCGGCGGCTGCGCGAGGAACACGTGGCCGGCCTCGATGAGCGGGCGCATGTACCGGAACAGGACGGTCAGCAGCAGCGTGGTGATGTGCTGGCCGTCCACGTCCGCATCCGCCATGAGCACGATCTTGTGGTACCGCAGCTTGGAGATGTCGAACTCCTCGCCGATGTTGGTGCCGAACGCCGTGATCATCGACTGGATCTCGGCGTTGCCGAGGGCCTTGTCCAGGCGGGCGCGCTCCACGTTCAGGATCTTGCCGCGCAGCGGCAGGATGGCCTGCGTCTCCGGGTTGCGGCCCTGCTTGGCCGAGCCGCCGGCGGAGTCGCCCTCCACGATGTACACCTCGCAGCGCTCGGGGTCCTTCGAGGAGCAGTCGGCCAGCTTGCCGGGCATGCCGAAGGACTCCAGCGGGGACTTGCGGCGCGCGTTGTCCCGGGCCTTGCGGGCGGCCAGGCGGGCGTGCGAGGCCATGATGGCCTTGCGGATGATCTCCTTGGCCGGGCCCGGATTGCGCTCGAACCAGTCGCCGAGGTGGTCCGTGACCGCCTTGGACACGAACCCGCGGGCCTCGGAGTTGCCGAGCTTGGTCTTGGTCTGGCCCTCGAACTGCGGCTCGGAGAGCTTCACGGAGATCACGGCGGTCAGGCCCTCGCGGATGTCCTCGCCCGTGAGGTTGTCCTCCTTGGGCTTGAGGATCTCCTTCTCCCGCGCGTAGCGGTTGACCAGGGAGGTCAGCGCGGCGCGGAAGCCCTCCTCGTGGGTGCCGCCCTCGTGGGTGTTGATCGTGTTCGCGTAGGTGTGCACGGACTCCGAGTAGGCGGAGGTCCACTGCATGGCCACCTCGACGGCCATGGAGCGGCCGTCCGAGACGTCCTCGGCCTCGAAGGCGATGACGTCGTCGTGGACGTACTCGACCTTCTTGGCGGAGTTGAGGTGCTGGACGTAGTCGAGCAGGCCGTTCTCGTACAGGTAGGTGACGGAGCGGCGCTGGGGCTCCTGCTCCGCCTCCTCCGCCAGGCCGTTCTCCGCGACGTCCTCACCGGCGGCGCCCTCGCCCGCGATCTCGTCGTCGACGACCTCGTTGGACTCCTGGACGCGCTCGTCCGTGAGGGTGATGCGCAGGCCCCTGTTGAGGAAGGCCATCTGCTGGAAGCGGGCACGCAGGGTCTCGTAGTCGAACTCGATCGAGTCGAAGATCTCCGGGTCCGGGTAGAACGTCTGCACGGTGCCCGTGGCGTCCGTGGCCTCCCCCTTCACCAGCTCGCCCTGGGGCACGCCGCCGTCCGCGAAGGACATGCGCCACACGTGCCCCTGACGGCGGACCTCGGTGTCCACGCGGCGGGAGAGCGCGTTGACCACGGAGATGCCCACGCCGTGCAGGCCGCCCGAGACGGCGTAGCCGCCGCCGCCGAACTTGCCGCCGGCGTGCAGGATCGTCATGACGACCTCGACGGTCGGCCTCCCCTCGGTGGGGTGCAGGTCCACGGGGATGCCGCGGCCGTCGTCCGCCACGCGCACGCCGCCGTCGGCCTGCAGCGTGACGTCGATGCCGGTGGCGTAGCCGGCCAGCGCCTCGTCCACGGAGTTGTCCACGACCTCGTACACGAGGTGATGCAGGCCCCGCGGGCCGGTGGAGCCGATGTACATGCCGGGGCGCTTGCGGACGGCCTCGAGACCCTCGAGCACGGTGATGGCGCTGGCGCCGTACTCACCGGGCACCTTCCGGTCCTTCACGGGGGTCTCGGGCTGCCCGACGGCGTCCGGCACGGCCTCCGGGTTCGGCGCGGCCGACGCGGCGGTCGGCTCCTCCGCGGGGTTCTCGGGCATGGCGTCAACCACGGGTGGCTCACTTCCTCGGACGTCGGCGGCTGGGTCGACCCGCGCGCAGGCGCGCGACGCCGCCCGGACATAACCGGCACGCGACACGCTCCCGCAGATCCACGGGGGTGGGGGACGGACGACAACCGGCCCCCTTTCACTGGTCCCAGTGTACCGCCTGACACCCCGAGGGCCCGCATCGACGGGGGTCCGCCACGGGAGAACACCCGCTCAGCGGCCAGGGACACGGCTCAGGACGTGCGCAGGAGACCGCCCATGCCTCCCGGGCCGTCCCCGACCCTGTGAGCGCGCCAGAGCGGCGCCCATGGCCTCGCCGCGTCCGGGACGCCGTCGTGCGCCGCGGGGGGCCGCCCCGGACTCAGCCGTAGGTGTCGCGCGGCCCGCGGCCGCCGCGCACGGTGCGCGGCCCCTTGCGCCAGCTCGGGGCCTGCGGCCCCGCCACCTCGATGCGGGTCACGACGCCGGGCCCGAGCGCCTCGTCGAAGCGCTGCAGGAGCACGGGGCTCATCAGGCGCAGCTGCGTGGCCCACGCGGTGGAGCTCGTCCGGACCCGCACCACGGAGTCCTCGAAGCTCTCCGGGCGGCAGTGCAGCGCGATCTCCGGCCCCACCAGCTCGGCCCAGCGGGTGAGCACGGAGCCGACCGCCACGGGGGTGGACCAGCCGCGGTCGCGGATGAGCCGGCCGAACACGGTGGACACCGTGGCCGGGTCCCGGTCCGCACCCCCGAACGGGCGCCGACGGTCCTGCCGCTCCCGGCCGGCCGACGGCGTGCCCGCCATGGCCCCGGCCAGGCCCGCGCCCGTCCCCCGCGCCCGCAGCGGCGCCTCGCCCCGCTCCCGGGCGGCCTCGCGGACCCGACGCAGCTGCACGAGCGCCAGGTCCGGCCGGTCCGGCTCGAACGGGGCGGGGGTCTCAGCCATCGGCGCCGCCCTCGCGCCGGGGCTCGCGGATGTCGCCCTCCACGGGGGCCGCGGCGGCCACGGCCTCGGAGCCCTCCGCGTCCTGGCGGATGAGCACGCGGTGGGCCGTGAGCTCCTCGGGGACGTCCTCGAGCGCGGCGGCCGTGACGATCACCTGCTCGGCCCGGTGCACGAGCGCGGCGAGGCGGCGGCGACGGGCGGCGTCGAGCTCCGCGAACACGTCGTCCAGGATCAGGACGGGGCGGGCGTCGGGGTCCGGGTCGTCGGCCACGAGCACGTCGTAGGCCGCCATGCGCAGGGCCAGCGCCAGCGACCACGTCTCCCCGTGGGAGGCGTAGCCGCGCGCGGGCGCCGGGCCCAGGAAGAGGGCGAGCTCGTCCCGGTGGGGGCCCACCAGGGTGAGCGCCCGCGCCCGCTCCTCCTCCCGCTGGGTCTCGAGCGTCCGGCGCATGTCCACGGCCAGGTCCGCCACGGCCGGGACCTCCGCGTGGGTGCCGCGGGCCAGCGGGACGGTGGACTCGTAGGCGTAGGCCGCCGCCTTGGAGCCGTTGGTCAGCGCCGCGTACATCTCCTGGAGGGGGCGGGCCAGCAGGCGCAGCACGTGCAGGCGGCCGTGGAGCAGGCGGGCGCCGGCGGCGCAGAGGTGCTCGTCCCAGACGGCGAGGGTCGCGTCCTCCTCGGGGCCCCAGCGGCGAGAGCCGCGGCCCGCCTTGAGCAGGGCGTTGCGCTGGCGCAGCACGCGTTCGTAGTCGGCGGCGGCCTCACCGAGCGCCGGACGCAGCTGCACCATGAGCTGGTCGAGGAGACGACGGCGGCCACCGGGCTCCCCCGTCACGAGGCCCAGGTCCTCCGGGGCGAAGACCACGGTGCGCAGGATCCCGAGGCCCTCCTTCGCCCGAACGGGGGCGCCGCGGTTGATGGCCACCCGGTTGGACCGGCCCGGCAGGATCTCCAGCTCGAGGGCGACGGCGCGCGATCCGCGGTGCACGCGCCCGGCGATCCGGGCCCGGTCCCGGCCGAAGCGCACGAGCTGCGCGTCCGAGCTGACCCGATGGGACTGCTGGGCGCCGAGGTAGCCGATCGCCTCCACGAGGTTGGTCTTGCCCACCCCGTTGGCCCCGAGCAGCACCGTGGACCCCGGCGTCAGCTCCAGGTCGGCCCAGCGGTAGGACCGGAAGTCCGCGACGGTGAGGTGGGAGAGGTACACGGGAGCGTCCGGCCCCCTGCGTCAGGCGATGCGCACCGGCATCACGAGGTAGCGGTAGTCGGAGACGACGCCGTCCTCCTGGTTCACGCCGGTGAGCAGGGCGGGCTTGGGCGCGGACGTGAACGCGAAGCGCACCTGCGGCTGGTCCACCACGGCCAGGCCCTCGGAGAGGTAGGACGGGTTGAACGCCACGGTGATGTCCTCGCCCTCGAGCGTGCACGGCACGGACTCGTTGGCGCTCGCGTCGTCGCCGGTGCCGGCGTCCAGGGTGACCTGGCCGTCCGTGAACACCATGCGCAGGGCGGTGTTGCGCTCGGCGACGAGGGCCACGCGGCGGGACGCCTCGACCAGGGCGGCGGTGTCCACCACGGCCTGGATGGGGCTGGACTCGGGGAAGAGCGAGCGGATCTTGGGGTACTCGCCGTCCACGAGCACGGAGGTGGTGCGGCGGCCGCCGGAGGCGAAGCCCACGAGGTCGGCGGTCTGGCCGAGCAGGATCTCCAGGTCGCCACCGGAGCCGAGGGACTTGGCGACCTCGGTGAGCGTGCGCGCCTTGATGAGCAGCGACGTCGAGAGGGACGGGTCCGCCGGGGTCCAGCGGATCTCCTTCATGGCCAGCCGGTAGCGGTCCGTGGCCAGGAAGGTCATGGTGTCGCCCTCGATCTCCACCTTCACGGCGGTGAGGATCGGCAGGGTGTCGTCCTTGGAGGCGGCGACGGTGACCTGGGCGACGGCGTGGGCGAACGCGGCGCCGTCCACGGTGCCCGCGGGGGCCGGCAGCTCGGGCAGGGCCGGGTAGTCGCCCACGGGCATCGTGGCCAGGGCGAAGCGGGAGGAGCGGCAGGTGACGAGCACCTTGCCGCCGTCGAGCTCCACCGTGACCTGGGCCTGCGGCAGGGAGCGGACGATGTCGTTCAGCAGGCGGCCGGAGACGAGCACCTGGCCCGCGGTCTCGACGTCGGCCTCGATCTCCAGGCGCGCGGAGGTCTCGTAGTCGAAGCTCGCGATGGACACGACGCCGGCCTCGGCCGTGATCAGCAGGCCCGAGAGCACCGGCACCGGCGGGCGCGGGGACAGGGAGCGTGCGGCCCAGGAGACGGCGTCGGTGAGGATGTCGCGTTCGACGGTGAACTTCACGAGCTGCACTGCCTCTCTGGGGGGTGATGACGGGGGTTGCGGGCCC
>NZ_JASDCZ010000053.1:0-15014 GCF_030407635.1 Micrococcus sp. APC 4021 | reverse complement strand
GCGCGGCCGGTGCGGCCGGCCTCAGGCGGTGACGTGGGCGAGGACGTCGTGCAGGGTGACGACGCCCTGGACGCGGCCGGCCTCGAGCACCAGCAGCACGGGGTCCTGGGCGAGGCGCCGGGCCACGGCGCGCAGCGGGGTGCGCGCCCCCAGGCAGGGCAGCACGGGGCCCATGACGTCGGCCACGGGGGTCTGCGCGGTGGCCCGCCCCTCAGCGAGGGCGTCCGCGAGCGCGGCGGAGGAGACGGTGCCGCGGACCTCGCCGATCCGCAGGTCGTGCCGGGGCTCGAGGATCACGGGCAGGGCGTCGACGCCGTACCGGTTCATGGTCGCCACGGCGTCCGCCACCGAGGTGGTCGGGGCCGCGGTGACGAGGGTGGGTACGGAGCCCGGGAACAGGTCGGCCTTCTCGGTCAGCAGCTCCCCCGCCGTCGCGGACCAGCGGTCGGCCTCGGCGGGGGCGCCCGCGCGGGTCGCCGGCTCGGCGTCGGCGTGCTCGAGCGCCTCGACGGGCGTGCCGGCCCCGCCGGCGGCCCCCGTGGCGCCGTCGTCGTCCGTCTGCGGGACCGCCGAGCGGGTGCGCCCGCGCGCCCACGCCGGCAGCACGGTCTCGCGGACGTCGTAGTCGAAGCCGCGCTCGTCCATCCACGGGTCGTTGAAGATCTTGGCGAGGTAGCCGCGGCCCGAGTCGGGCAGCACGATCACCATGACGTCCTCCGGGCCGAGCTCGCGCGCGGCGCGCAGACCGGCGACGACGGCCAGGCCGGAGGAGCCGCCCACGAGCAGGCCCTCCTCGGCGGCGAGGCGCCGGGTCATGGCCAGGGCCTCGGCGTCCTCGACGGCGATGACCTCGTCCGGGACCGCGGGGTCGTAGTTGTCCACCCACATGTCCTCGCCGACGCCCTCGACGAAGTAGGGCCGGCCGGCGCCGCCGGAGTACACCGAGCCGCTGGGGTCCGCGCCGATCACGCGGACGGCACCGGACGGGCGGTCCGCCGAGACCTCCTTGAGGTAGCGGCCGGTGCCCGTGATGGTGCCGCCCGTGCCGGCGCCCATCACGACGTGGGTGACGCGGCCGGCCGTGTCCTCCCAGATCTCGGGGCCGGTGGTCTCGTAGTGGGAGGCCGGGGCGGCGGGGTTGAAGAACTGGTTGGGCTGGTAGGCCCCGGGGATCTCCCGCACGAGGCGGTCGGCGACCCCGTAGTAGGACTCCTCGGACGTCGGGTCCACGGCGGTGGGCGTGACGACGAGCTCGGCGCCGTACGCGCTGAGCACGTCCCGCTTCTCCTGACCCACCTTGTCCGGGGTGACGAACACGGTGCGGTAGCCCTTGAGCTGCGAGACCAGGGCCAGCCCCACGCCCGTGTTGCCCGAGGTGGGCTCCACCACGGTGCCGCCCGGGCCGAGCAGGCCCTCGCGCTCGGCCTCCTCGATCATCTTCAGTGCGATGCGGTCCTTCACGGAGCCGCCGGGGTTCAGGTACTCGACCTTCACCAGCACGGTGGCCTCGATGCCCTCCGTCACGGAGTGCAGCTTCACGAGCGGGGTGTGCCCGATCAGCTCGAGGACGTTCTCGGCGTACTGCATGGGCTGCGCAGGGGTGGGCGCGGGGGTCTGTTCAGTCACGCACCCCACGCTACGCCAGGGGCCGGACGCCGGAGGAGGGCCCCGGACACGCGGGGCAACGCCCGGCGTGCGCGCCGTCACGGCCGACGTCGTCCTGTCCGGGCCCGGGTGTACGGTGCGGGCATGATCGCCCCGGACGCCGAGCGCTGCGTACGCGTGCCCGTCCCCGTGGACGTCGCGCTCACCCTGCGTCCCCTGCAGCGCGGCGCGGCCGACCCCACGGTCCGCGCCACACCGCAGGGCGTCTGGCTCACCCTGCGCTCCCCCGCCCCGGACGCGGCGTCGGGCGGGCCGGGCCGGCCGACGTCGTTGCTGGTCTCCGGCGTCCGGGAGACCGCAGGGGGCGGCACCGCGGTGACGGCCCGCGCGTGGGGCGCGGGCGCGCGCACCGCCGTCGCCGACGTGGAGCGTCTGCTCGGCCTGCACGACGACGGCTGGGCCGCCTTCGACGCCCTGCTGCGGCCGGACTCCGGCGCGCCCGCGCTGCCGCGGCACGTGCGCGAGGCGCGGCGGACGCGGGCCGGGCTGCGGCTGCCGGCGGCGGGCGCGCTGTCCCGGCAGCTGCTCACCGCCGTGCTCGAGCAGAAGATCACCCACGACCAGGCGCGGCACGGCTGGCGCACCCTCGTGCGGCTGGCGGCCCGGATCGACGGCGACGGGCCCGCCCCCGGCCCGGTGCCGCCGGGGATGCTGCCGCCGCCGACCCCGGCCGCCGTCCTGCGGATCCCCTCGTGGGACTGGCATGCGCGGGCCTGGGTGCAGCCCTCCCAGTCGCGGACCGTGCTGGAGGTCGCCCGGCGGGCCGCGAGCATCGACCGGCTCGGCGACGCGGTCGCCCCCGGGGACACGGCCGGGGTGGCTGCGCTGGCCCGGCGCCTGGAATCGGTGCCCGGGATCGGGCCGTGGACCACGGCCGAGGCGTTGCAGCGCAGCCACGGGGCGGCGGACCTCGTCTCCGTGGGCGACTACCACCTGGCGCAGTACGTGGGGCAGGTCCTCACGGGACGCCGGACCGACGACGCCGGGATGCTCCGCCTGCTCGCGCCGTGGGCCGGACACCGGCAGCGGGTGGTGCGGATGATCGGGCTCTCCGGAGAGCGCAAGCAGGCGTTCGGGCCCAAGCTCGCCCCGGCCGACCACCGCGCCCACTGACGCGACGCCGGGCCGGCCGAGGCCGTGCCGGCGCGTTCGGGCGGCCTCTTCGCTCCTGCACAGGCCGCTGCTCCCGGCGTGTCCTCCCCAGCCCCGGCCGGGTCCGGCCGGCCGCCCGCCCCGGGTTCCTAGCGTGGGCGATGCCGCTCCGACCGGCGCGGCGCCGCCGGGACCCTGATGAGTCCCCACCCGGGAGGAGACCGCCATGACCACCGCCTTCGAGCCCCGCCCGCACACCGCCGCCGCCCCGCGCGAACCCGACCCGCACGGCCCCGGCACGCCCGGCTCCCTGCGTCCGGGCGAGCGCGGCTCCGTGCTCATCGTGACCCGCCACCCCGACCCGGACGAGGCCATGCGGCACGCGATGGCCTGGATCACCGCCTTCGAGGAGGACTGCGGCCTCGTGCTGGACACGGACGAGACCGCGCTCTACGCCGTCGGCCGAGCGGGCGACCTGGGTGAAGCCCTGCGTCGCGGCCCCCTGGTCCACGAGGACGGCAGCCCCGCCGACACCTCCGCGTTCGTGGACGCGGTGCTCGCGGACGGCACGTGGCGCCTGCGCGACGCCGACCCGCGGGCGTGGTCGACCACGTACCGTGCCACGATCCTGGGCGCCGCCCCCGAGGCGGTCTGCACCATCTGGGACGTGTTCCCGCTGCCCGCCGCCTGAGGGTGACGGTCGTCGTCAGCCCGCACCCTGGGCGTGGGCCTGGGCCTGGACGACCTTCGCGCCCTCTTCGCGCAGCTCGACCTTGCGGACCTTGCCGGAGACGGTCATGGGGAAGGCGTCGAGCACGCGGACGTAGGCCGGGATCTTGAAGTGCGCGATCCGGCCCGTGGCGAACTCGCGGACGGCGTCCACGGTGAGCGGCTCGACGCCGTCCTTCATGATCACGCAGGCCATGAGCTGCTCGCCGTACTTCTCGTCCGGCACGCCCACCACCTGGACGTCCTGGATGTCCGGGTGGGTGTAGAGGAACTCCTCCACCTCGCGCGGGGAGATGTTCTCGCCGCCGCGGATCACGAGGTCCTTGATGCGGCCCTCGATGCGCACGGAGCCGTCCTCGTCCATGGAGGCGAGGTCGCCGGAGTGCATCCAGCCGTCGGCGTCCAGCACCTCGGCGGTCTTCTCGGGGGCGTCCCAGTAGCCGAGCATCACGGAGTAGCCGCGGGTGCACAGCTCGCCCGTGGCCCCGCGCGGGACGACCTCACCGGTGGCGGGGTCCACGATCTTCGTCTCCACGTGGGGCATGGTGCGGCCGACGGTCTGGGTGCGCACCTCCAGGGAGTCGTCGCGGCGGGTCATGGTGGACACGGGCGCGGTCTCCGTCATGCCGTAGCAGATGGCGACCTCGGACATGTGGAACCGGTCGATGACCTTCTTCATCACCTCGACGGGGCACGTGGAGCCGGCCATCACGCCGGTGCGCAGCGTCGTCAGGTCCAGCTCGTCCGCCTCGGGCCGGGCGAGCATGGCGATGAACATCGCCGGCACGCCGTACAGGCTCGTCGCGCCGGTGGCGGCCACGGCCCGCAGCGCCGAGACCGGCTCGAAGCTGCGCGCCGGGATGACGGCGAGCGAGCCATGGGAGACGGTGGCGATCACGCCGATCACCATGCCGAAGCAGTGGAAGAACGGCACCGGGATCACCACGGTGTCCTCCTCCGTGTAGCCCAGCAGCTCGCCGATGTGGAAGCCGTTGTTCAGCACGTTGCGATGCGTCAGCGTGACGCCCTTGGGGAAGCCGGTGGTGCCCGAGGTGTACTGCAGGTTCACGGGGTCCGCCGGCCGGGTGGCGGCCTCGCGCGCGGCCAGGTCCTCGTCCGAGACCCGCGCGGCCCCGGCCAGGAAGGCGGCCCACGTGCCCTCGGCCACGGGATCGGCGGCGTGCCGGCCGGCCACGTCACCGTCCTGCACGTGGGCGTAGGCGTCCTCGCCGCTCCCGGCCGGCAGCATGATCAGCTGCCGCAGGTGCGGCGCCGACTCACGGGCCACGGCCCGCGCGGTGGCGGGCGGGTCCATGCGTGCGTCCGCGCAGGCCACCACCAGCCCGCGCATGTCGCACTGCTCGACCACGTACGTCAGCTCGTGGGCGCGGTACGCCGGGTTGAGGTTCACGAGGATGACGCCGGCGCGTGCCGCGCCGTAGAGCAGCGAGACCCACTCGGCGACGTTGGGGCTCCACATCCCGATCCGGTCCCCCGCCTCGTAGCCCGCAGCCATGAGCGCCTTGGCCACCGTCACGGACTCCTCCCGCAGCTGCCCGTAGGTCCAGGTGCGTCCGGTGGCAGGGTCCCCGTCCGGTCCACACTCCAGGAGGGCGGCGCGGTCGGCGAACCGGCGGGCGGTGTCGTCGAGGTTCTGGGCCAGGGTCTGCTCGAGCAGCTCGACGTCGGTCGGTCCCTGGGTGAAGGACTCGGGGGCGGTGGACTCGGTCATCGGGCGCTCCTCGCGGACGGTCGGGCGACGCCGCACGGCGTCACGATGCACGGCCGTGCCGCCGCCGGACCGCGGAGGGCATCGGGTGTGACACGGACCACAGGCAGGCTACGTCGCCTGGCGGGAGGCCGCCACCTCCCGGGGCGGGGACGCGGGGTGTGCCACGGCCCCGGACGGCAGAAGACCCCGGGACCGTACGGTCCCGGGGTCTTCGTTCCGGTGGCAGATACTGGATTCGAACCAGTGAAGGCAGTGCCAGCTGATTTACAGTCAGCCCCCTTTGGCCGCTCGGGAAATCTGCCGTGCCACCCGGCGGCTGCCGGACGTCTCGAGGACGACCGCACCGGTCGGGCGAGAGTCCACTGTACAGCATCTCCGCGCCACGCCGCCAATCGGCCCGGGACCGCGTCCGTCGTCCCCGGTAGGCTGGCCCGCAGAGCGCTCCGCGCGGCCCCGCAGTGGCCGTCGACGACGGGCGCGCCCCGTCCGCAGACCCTGAAGGAGAGCACCCGTGGCCAGCGATTCCACGTTCGACGTCGTCAGCAAGGTGGACAGCCAGGAGGTGTCCAACGCCCTGAACCAGGCGCAGAAGGAGATCGCCCAGCGCTACGACTTCAAGGGCGTCGGCGCCGAGATCGACTTCTCCGGCGAGAAGATCCTCATGAAGGCCTCCTCCGAGGAGCGCGTCAAGGCCGTCAAGGACGTGTTCGAGTCCAAGCTCGTCAAGCGCGGCATCTCCCTCAAGTCCCTCGACGCCGGCGCCCCGTTCGCCTCCGGCAAGGAGTACCGCATCGAGGCGACCATGAAGGAGGGCATCGACCAGCCCACCGCGAAGAAGATCACCAAGCTGATCCGCGACGAGGGCCCCAAGTCCGTCAAGGCCCAGATCCAGGGGGACGAGCTGCGCGTGTCCTCCAAGTCCCGCGACGACCTGCAGTCGGTCATCGCGATGCTCAAGGACTTCGAGGACGCGGACCTGCAGTTCGTGAACTTCCGCTGATCCGCACGCCGTCTCCCCTCCGAGCCCACCAGGAGTCCCCATGCTGTACCTGATCGACCCTCGCGGGGCCGTGTGGTCCGCCGACACCACGATCGGCCAGGCGCGGGCCCGGGCCCGCGTGGACGGCCGCCCGGTCGACGACCTGAAGTTCACCAAGGCCGCCATGCTCCTGACCTTCGAGGACCATGTGGACCTCGCGCTGCGTCACGGCATCGCCGCCCCGCGCGGCCTCCTCCTCGACCACGGGTTCGTGGCCCAGGTGCTCGCCCCCGCGAACCTGAAGGCCCAGCGCGCCAACCAGGACGCGATCGCCGAGCAGCTCGCGGTGGTGGAGCGTCGCACGGAGGACGTCGGATCGCTGCGCTCCCACCGGCACGCGGCCGCCTACGAGGGCGCGGACCAGGATCTGGAGCGCCGCATCACGAAGGCGGAGGAGGCGGCCCGCGAGACGCTCCAGGCGGCCCCGGACGAGGACCTCGTCCGCCACTGGACGCGCCTGGGCGGCGCGGTGCCGGCCACGCTCCAGGCCGACCGCGACCGCTGACCCGCCGGCCGCCGTCGTCGTGGTGGCTCCCGTGGACGGCGGCTCAGGCTGCCGCGAGCCAGACGTTTCGGCGGTTTCGCGGCCCGATCTGCAGCAGAATCATCTGGCTCACGGGCAGAAACGTCTGGCTCGGCGCTCCTCGGCGCTCGCTGGCTCGCAGCGACCCGCCTCGCCATGGAACCCCGCGCCCGCTCAGGGCGTGGGGTTCCGTGCGTCGTAGCGCAGGAAGCCGGGCTGCCACCGCATCAGCGCGCTCACGCCGAGCATGCACAGCACACCGCCGGCCAGCAGGGTCGGCCCCTCCCCCAGGCCCACGGACGCACCGCCGGTGATCAGCTCGCCCAGGCGCGGCCCGCCCGCCACCACGACGACGAACACGCCCTGCAGCCGGCCGCGCAGGTGGTCCGGGGTCGCGGACTGCAGGATCGAGCCGCGGAAGACGCCGGAGAGCGAGTCCGCGGCCCCGCCCACCGCCATGCACAGCGCGGCGAGGGCGAACGCGAGCGTGAGGCGGGGATCGCCGTCGGGCAGGGACTGTGCCCACCACACCACGCCGCCGAACGCGGCCACCGCCGCGCCCCACACGAGGATCGAGACGTACACGCCCCAGCCCTGCGCATGCAGGCGTGTGAACGGCGCGGAGAACAGCCCCGCGAGGAACGCGCCCGCCGCCATCGCGGCCAGCAGCACCCCGACGGCGGCCTCACCGCCGCCGAGCACCACGGCGCCGATGGCGGGCAGCAGGGCGCGCGGGAACGCCGTCGTCATGGCCACGATGTCCGCCAGGAAGGTCATCCGCAGGTTCGGTCGCGAGCCGAGGAAGCGCAGGCCCTCGACCACCGAGGCCAGGCCCCAGCGCGCCCCCGAGGCGGGCGCGGCCTCGCCCCGCTGCGGCGGCAGGGACGGCAGCCGCCACACGGCGTACAGGGCGGCGAGGAAGGTGACGACGTCGATCGAGTAGGTCCACGCGTAGCCGACCGCCGCCACGAGCACGCCGCCCAGCACGGGGCCGACCATGAGGGCCACGGAGAACGTCATCATGTTCAGCGCGTTCGCCGTCGGCACGAGCGGCAGGCCCACGAGCGCGGGGATGATCGCGCCGCGGGTGGGCTGGTTGATGCCGGACGCGCCGGAGTGCAGGGCCACGAGGGCGTACAGCACCGGCACCGACTCGAGCCCGGCCCAGGCCTGCGCAGCGATGCCGACCGTGGTCAGCCACATGACGGCCGACGAGGTCAGTGCGACGCGGCGGCGGTCGTGCCGGTCCGCGATCGCGCCGCCGTACAGGCCCGCGACCACGAGCGGCACGAGCGCGGCGAGGCCGAGCAGGCCCACCGCGAACGAGGAGCCGGTCAGGGCGAACACCTCGAGGGACACCGCCACGAGCGTGAGCTGCGTGCCCACGTACGCGAGCGTGTTGCCCAGCCACAGCCGCCGGTAGGCGGGTGAGACCCGCAGCGGGGTGATGTCGAGGAGGAGGCGGGCCACCCCGGAAGCCTAGCGCCGGGGCGGCCAGGGCCCGCCCCGGATCAGGCGGTCGGGACGGAGGCCCCGTCGCGGGAGATGCGGGTCATCTCCTCCCGGTCCACGACCTTCACCCGCTCCCGCGCCACCGGACCGGCCTCCGTCGCCTGCGCACCCAAGGACTTCTCATGCTCATCCAGAGCATGCCAACCAGCCCACGTGGTGTACGGGACCTCACGGGACTCGAGCAGCTCGATCACCGACTCCTCCGACGGCTCCTGGGCCGTCCACAGCCCCGGCTCGTCCTCGATCAGATGCTTGATCGTCTCCAGGGAGTCACCCTTGGTGTGCCCGATCAACCCCACCGGGCCCCGCTTGATCCACCCCGAGGCGTACAGGCCCGGCACGGGGGCACCGTCCGCGTCGAGCACCCGGCCTTCCGCGTTCGGGATCACCCCGCGCACCTCATCGAACTCCACCCCCTCCACGGGCGAACCGAAGTAGCCCACCGCCCGGTAGATCGCCTGCACCGGGTAGTCCACCGTCTCCCCCGTCGGGCGGACCCCACCGGAACCGTCCAGCTCCATTCGGCGCATCCGCAGACCGTCCACCCGGCCGTCCCCGTCCTCGTCCAGGAACTCCTCCGGGGCCTGCAGGAAATGCAGGTGCAGCCGACGCGAGGCGCTCTGCTGACGGTCCTCCTGCTCCATGAGCCAGTTCGTCAACGTCCCCACCATCGTGCGGACCTGGTTGTTCTCCTCGATCGCCTTCTCCGAGGCCTCATCGAAGTCGAAGTCCTCCTCGTACAACACGATGTCCACATCCCGGGAATGCGCCAGCTCCCGCAGCTCCAACGGGGTGAACTTCACCTGCGCCGGCCCACGCCGACCGAACACGTGCACATCCGTGACCGGGGAAGCGGCCAGGTCCCGGTACACGTTGTCCGGGATCTCGGTGGGCAACAGGTCCTCGGCATGCTTGGACAGGATCCGGGCCACATCCAGGGCCACGTTCCCGTTGCCGATCACCGCCACCTGCGTGGCCTCCAACGGCCAGTGCCGCGGCACATCCGGGTGCCCGTCATACCAGGACGCGAAGTCCGCGCCACCGAACGAGCCGGCCAACTCCACCCCGGGCACGTCCAGGGCCGCGTCCCGCACCGCACCGGTGGAGAACACGATCGCGTCGTAATGCCGACGCAGGTCCGCCAGGCTCAGGTCCGTGCCGTAGTCCACGTTCCCCAGGAAACGGATGTCCCCGCGGTCCATGACCTTGTGCAGCGCGGTCACGATGCCCTTGATGCGCGGATGGTCCGGAGCCACCCCGTAGCGGATCAGACCGAACGGGGCCGGGTACCGGTCGAACAGGTCGATGCTGACACGGAAGTCCCGTTCCTCCTTGGTCAGGATGTCCGCCGTGTACACCCCGGCGGGTCCGGCACCGATGATGGCGATGCGCAACGGGCGGTCAGGCCTCGAGGGGGTCAGGGTCATGCTCGTGCTCCTTCGGAGGTCGGGTTCAGGGTCAAGATCGGGGCAGGGACACCGGCTGCAGGCGCGCCGGTGGCGTAGGGGCTCAGGCGCACGACGTCGCCCACGACGATCACGGCGGGGTTCTCCACACCGACGGCGGCCGCCTGCGCGGCGATGGTCTCCACCGTGCCCACGGTGACCCGCTGGTCCGGCATCCAGCCGCGCTCGATGATCGCCACGGGCGTCGCGCCGTCGAGGCCGCGCTCCGTCAGTCGGCGCGCGGTGTCCGCGAGCCGGCGCACGCCCATCAGCAGGACGAGCGTGTGGTCGGCCCGGGTGGGCACTTCGGCCAGCTCTTCGTGGCCGGTCACCAGCGTGAAGCCGGTGGCGACGCCGCGATGGGTGACCGGGATCCCCGCGGCGGCGGGCACCGAGACGGCGCTCGTGACACCGGGGACCACCTCGACGTCGACGCCATGGGCGCGGCAGTGCGCTGCCTCCTCGCCGCCGCGGCCGAGCACGTACGGGTCGCCGCCCTTGAGCCGGACGACGAGGCGGCCGGCCCGGGCCTCCCGGACCAGGACGGCGTTGATCTCGTCCTGCGTGGCCAGGTGGTTCCCGGGGGCCTTGCCGACCTCGATCACGGGCACCGCCGGGTCCAGCTCGGCCAGGAGGGCGCGCGGGCCCAGCCGGTCGGCGACCACCACGTCGGCCTCCGCGAGCAGCTGTCGGCCGCGCACGGTGATGAGCCCGGAGTCGCCGGGGCCGCCGCCGACGAGGGCCACGCGGCCGGGCTCGGCGGACGCGCGCCGCCGGCGCAGCGGCAGCCGCCCCGTCGACAGGGCGAGGGTGATCGCATCCTTCAGGGCGCGGGCGCGGCGAGGGTCTCCCCCGGCGTTGACGGCCACGGTCACGTCCCCGGCCCGGACGACGGCGGGCGTCCAGGCGGCGGAGGACTCGGCATCGGAGGCGTCGACGCACCAGACGCGGCGGGCCTCGGCGTCGGAGGCCACGGCCCCGTCCACGGCCCGGTCGCCGGTGGCGGTCTGGGCGAACCAGACCCCGTCGAGGTCGGACGGGCGGTAGGGGCGGCGGTGCAGGGTGATCAGGCCGGCCGCCGCGAGCCGCTCCACCTCCTCCCCCGGCTCCGGGGCCACCACGGTGACGAGCGCGCCGGCGTCGAGGAGGGCGCCCATGCGGCGGCCGGCCACGCGCCCGCCGCCCACCATCAGGACGGGCCGGCCGAGCAGACGCAGGGAGGTGGGGTACAGATCGGACGCGGTCATCGCGTGCTCCCTTCCAGCAGCCCCCGGCGGCGCAGCATGCGCCGCTCGACGGGGCCGAATACGGCCAGTTCGACGAGGACGCCGACGGCCAGGATGGTCAGGACGGCGCAGAGGACGACGGCGAGGTCGGACGCGGCACGTCCCTCGTGGAGCAGGGTCCCGAGTCCCACGCCCATGGGCCCGCCGACGGCGATGATCTCGGCGGCCATGAGGCCTCGCCACGCGAAGGCCCAGCCCTGGCGCAGGCCGGAGACGAAGGCGGGCAGGGCGGCCGGGAGGACCACCAGCAGGGCGGTCTCGAGACGCGAGGCGCCCAGCACCCGGGCCGCGCGACGCAGCTGCGGCGGCACCTGGTCCGTGCCGGTGGTGAGGCCGGCGACCACGGCGGGGACGGCGCCGGTGAGCATCACGAAGTACGCGGTGGCGTCGCTGAGGCCGAACCACAGCACCGCG
The DNA here is from genome assembly GCF_030407635.1 of Micrococcus sp. APC 4021. Lineage (NCBI taxonomy): Bacteria > Bacillati > Actinomycetota > Actinomycetes > Micrococcales > Micrococcaceae > Micrococcus > Micrococcus sp. APC 4021. The sequence continues at coordinate 3,577 of NZ_JASDCZ010000053.1, read as the reverse complement.
AGCGGCACCCAGGCCACGTTCGGCAGCACCATCAGGGCCGTGAGCAGCGGGCCGAACGCCCGCCGCAGGACGCTGACCTGTCCGAGCACCAGGCCCAGCCCGACGCCGACGACCACGGCGAGTGCGAAGCCGACGACGGCGCGGCCCACCGACGTCGCCACTGCCTGCTGGACGAGGCCCTGGGCCCACAGCGTCCCGAAGGCCCCGACGACGTCGCCGGGACCGGTGATCGGCTCACCGCGCGCACCGGCCAGCCACGCGAAGGCCTGCCAGATCGCCACGAGCAGGACGACGGCGGCCACCGGGAGCAGGACCCGGCTCCAGTCCCACCCGGCCAGACCCGTCCGACGGGTCGAGTCGACGGCCTGGAGCGCGTCGAGGCCGCTGTCGAGCTCGCGCAGCTCGTCGTCGGTGGCGGCCCCCGGCGCGCGGCCGGGGGCGTCGAGGGTGGGGGTGTCAGTGCGCATGGCGACGGATCTCCTGACCGAGTCGGGCGGTGATGGCGGCCGTGAGGGCGGCCGCGGCGGGCGCGTCGTGGCGGGCGGCCGCGGGCACGTCCCATTCGGCGACGACGCGACCCGGACGTGAGGACAGCAGCAGCACCCGCTGGCCGAGGCGGACGGCCTCGGCCACGTTGTGGGTGACGAACACGACCGTCCGACCGGTCTGCCGCCACACGCGCTCGAGCTCCCCATGCAGCAGGTCGCGGGTGATCGCGTCCAAGGCCGCGAACGGCTCGTCCATGAGCAGCAGGGGGCGGTCCTGGGCGAGGGCCCGGGCCAGGGCGACGCGCTGGCGCATGCCGCCGGAGAGCTGGTGGGGTCGCAGGTCGGCGGCGTCGTCGAGGTGGACGAGGCGCAGCAGCTCCCCGGCACGCTCCCGACGCTCCCCCGCGGCCACACCGGCGAAGCGGAGGGCGAGCTCGATGTTGCCGCGGGCGGTGAGCCACGGGAAGAGGGCGGCGTCCTGGAACATGAACGCGGCCCCCTCCCGGGGGGTCTTGACGACGCCCGCGGTGGGCGCCTCGAGCCGGGCGACGAGGTTCAGCAGGGTGGACTTGCCGCACCCGGACGCACCGAGCAGGCAGACGAACTCGCCCGGCTCGATCCGCACGGAGACGTCCTCCAGCACGGGCGTGGGCCCGCCGAAGCTCTTGCCCACGTCCTCCATCACCACCGTCATGACCGCTCCCGTCGCGCCGTCGTCATCCGGATCAGGCCTCGTCGCCGCCGCGCACCATGCCGGCGGCGAGCGTGGCCCCGTCGTGGGGGTCGATCACGAGGAACGCCCCGGTGCGCCGATGCACGGCGTAGGGCTCCACGGGCAGCGGCGCGGCCAGGTGCAGGCGCACCTGTCCGATGTCGTTGAGCCCGAGGGTCTCGGCCGGGTCGAGCCGCAGGGTGTCGAGGTCGAGCCGACCGGCCACCTCCTGGACGAGCGCCCGGACGACGGCGGTGCCGTGCTTGACGAGGACCTGCTGCCCGACGCGCAGCGGTGCGGCGGAGAGCCAGCACAGCGCGGCGGCCACCTCCGCGGTGGGGCGCGGGGCGGTGTCCGCGGCGGCGATCGTGTCCCCGCGGGCCACGTCCACCTCGTCGGCCAGGCGCAGGACCACCGACTGCGGGGAGGAGGCCTCCTCGAGGGATTCCCCGGCGGCGTCCACGCCCACCACGGTGGTGGTGCGCGCCGGCTGCCCCGGGGTGAGGACGGCGACGGCGTCCCCGGGCCGGACGGTGCCCGCGACCACCTGCCCGGCGTAGCCGCGGTAGTCGCGGAACACCTCGGGGTCGAGGCCGGGGGCCAGGGCGCCCTGGGGGCGCACCACGAGCTGCACCGGGAAGCGGAAGGAGGCGGCGGCGTCGTCCTCGGCGTCCGCCCCGGGCAGGGACTCGAGCAGCTCCATGAGCGTGGGGCCGGTGTACCAGTCCGTCCGCTCGGAGCGGGTGACCACGTTGTCGCCCTGCAGGGCGGACACCGGGACGCTCACCGCGTCGGAGAGGCCGAGCTCCCGGGCCACGCGCCGGACGTCCTCGGCGATCGCGGTGAAGACCTCCTCGGCGTAGTCCACGAGATCGATCTTGTTGACGGCGACGATCACGTGCGGCACCCGCAGCAGGGCCACCACGCTGAGGTGGCGCCGGGTCTGCTCCACCACGCCCTTGCGGGCGTCCACGAGCAGCACGACCGCATCGGCCGTCGAGGCGCCCGTGACGGTGTTCCGGGTGTACTGCACGTGCCCGGGGCAGTCGGCCAGCACGAAGGTGCGCCGGTCCGTGGCGAAGTACCGGTACGCGACGTCGATCGTGATCCCCTGCTCCCGCTCGGCGCGCAGGCCGTCGGTCAGCAGCGCCAGGTCCAGCCCGCCCTCGGCACCGCCGAAGCCGCGCTCGGCGGAGGTGCGGGCCACGGCCTCGAGCTGGTCGGCCAGGACGGCCTTGGAGTCGTGCAGGAGGCGGCCCACGAGGGTGGACTTGCCGTCGTCGACCGAGCCGGCCGTGGCCAGGCGGAACAGGGTCCCGGCGGGGGCGTGCCGGTCCAGCAGTGCGGTGCTCATCAGAAGTACCCGTCCTTCTTGCGATCTTCCATGGCCGCCTCGGAGATGCGGTCGTCGGCGCGGGTGGCCCCGCGTTCGGTCAGGGTGGAGGCGGCGACCTCGAGCACGACGTCCTCGACGGTGGCGGCCTCCGAGAGGACGGCGCCGGTGCAGGACATGTCGCCCACCGTGCGGTAGCGCACCGTCCGCGTGGTGACCTCCTCGCCCTCGGCCGGGCGGGAGTGCTCCCCCACGGCGCGCCACATGCCGTCGCGGCGGAAGACCTCCCGCTCGTGCGCGTAGTAGATGGAGGGCAGCTCGATGCCCTCGCGGGCGATGTACCGCCACACGTCCAGCTCGGTCCAGTTGCTGATGGGGAACGCGCGGACGTGCTGGCCGGGGGTGTGACGGCCGTTGTAGAGGTTCCACAGCTCGGGGCGCTGGTTGCGCGGGTCCCACTGGCCGAACGCGTCCCGCAGGCTGATGATCCGCTCCTTGGCCCGCGCCTTGTCCTCGTCACGGCGGCCTCCCCCGAAGACGGCGTCGAACCGGTTGGTCCGGATCGTGTCCAGCAGGGGGGTGGTCTGCAGGGTGTTGCGGGTGCCGTCGGCGCGCTCACGCAGCTCGCCGCGGTCGATGTACTCCTGCACGGAGCCCACCACGAGCCGCAGGCCGAGCCGCTCCACCGTGCGGTCGCGGAACTCGAGGACCTCGGGGAAGTTGTGGCCGGTGTCCACGTGGACCACCGGGAAGGGGATCCTCCCCGGCCAGAAGGCCTTCGCGGCCAGGTGGAGCATCACCACGGAGTCCTTGCCGCCCGAGAAGAGCATGGCGGGGCGCTCGAACTCGGCCACCACCTCGCGGATGATGTGGATCGCCTCGGCCTCCAGGGCGTCCTGGACGTCGGGCCCGGCGGGGCTCACGGTCCCCGGGTCGGGGGCATGGGTGAGGGTCATCGTGTCTCCTTGGTCTGTCTCGGGTGCGGCGCTCAGACGTGGATGCCGCACTCGGTCTTCGCGGTCCCGGCCCAGCGCCCGGCACGGG
>NZ_JASDCZ010000052.1:0-15175 GCF_030407635.1 Micrococcus sp. APC 4021 | reverse complement strand
CTGGGGGACGTCGGCGAAGGGGGCGGGGGCGTTCTCGGACACGGGAGCGGTGGCGTCAGTCATGATGCCCCTGAGTCTACGCGGGGCCCGGGCGCCGTCGTCGGGCGCCCGCGTCAGCGGCGGAAGACGGTGGCGAGGACGCCGATGCCCTCGACCTCGGCCTCGACGCGCTGGCCCTCCTGGACCGTCCCGACCCCGCCCGGGGTGCCGGTCAGGATCACGTCGCCGGGAAGGAGGGTGAACATCTCCGAGGCCGCGGCCACGAGCTCGCGGACGCCGAAGACCATGTCCGCCGTCGTGCCGTCCTGGCGGGTCTCGCCGTCGAGCCGAGACGTGATGCGCAGGCCGCCGGCCGGCTCCACGTCCAGCTCGGTCTCGATCCACGGGCCCAGCGGGCAGGCGCCGTCGAAGCCCTTGGCGCGGGCCCACTGCAGGTCGGTGCGCTGGGCGTCGCGGGCGGTGAGGTCGTTGCCCACGGTGTAGCCGAAGACGACGTCGTCCACGCGGCTCACCGGCACGTCCTTGCAGATGGTGCCGATGACGACGGCGAGCTCGGCCTCGTAGGAGACCTCGTCCGACCAGCTCGGCAGGGTCACGGGCTCGTTCGGACCCACGACGGCGGTGTTCGGCTTGAGGAAGAACTGCGGCGAGGCGGGGACCTCGTTGCCGAGCTCCTTCGCGTGGTCGGCCCAGTTGCGGCCGACGCCCACGATCTTCGAGCGCGGGATGATCGGGGCCACGAGGCGCACGTCCTCGAGACGGTGTGTGGTGCCGGTGGGCTGGATCCCGTGGAAGAACGGGTCGCCCTGCAGGGCGGTGACGGTCAGCTCGGCGGGGTCGGCGTCGGCCGGGCCCTCCACGATGCCGTAGGTCGGTTCGGCCTGGTCCACGAAACGGGCGATGCGCATGGCCGCCAGCCTAGTGGGTGAGCGGCGGGCGCCGTCGCCGGACACCCCACCCGATGCCGACCCCGCTGACGCCGCGAGCCAGACGATTCGGCCGCGGCGGACGGCCTGAGGAGACCGATTCGTCTGGCTCGCGGGCGGATTCGTCTGGCTCAGCGCGGCGCGGTGCGGGGCGGGTCGAGACCGCTCAGCAGCAGCGGCTGCCCGGATTGGCCTCCTGGCGCGCGTACTCGGCCCGCCAGAACTCCCGCTCGGTCATCGGCGCGCGTTCCGGATGGTGCGCCCGGTGGTGGGCCACGTACGCGTCGTACTTCCCCTCGCCGGAGAGCTGGCGGACCCACCAGCGCGCCCGGGCCCACACGCTGGGCCGAGACGGGCCGGCCGGGCCCTCCGCGGAGGAGGGCCCGGCCGGCGTCGCGCGCGGATCGGCCACGTCAGTGACCCCGCACCGGCTGCCGGTCCGCCGGCAGCGCATCCCACTTCCGCTGCAGCTCCTTCTCCTCGGCCGTGGCGAACAGCCCGGCCGGGGCGAAGCGCTGCGAGGGCACGTACGGGTCCTGGTGGTCGATGACCTCGGTGCCGCGGAAGGCGCGCACCGTGGCGAGCACCGACGTCGTGATGACGATCAGCGCCAACACCAGGAAGACGACGGAGAGCGTGCCCTGGATGAAGGTGTTGCGGACCACGGCCTCCATCGCCGGCACGGACTTCGCGGCGCCGAAGCTCGTGGCGCCCGAGGCCAGCGCGTCCTTGAACGCGTTGTGCTGCGCCCAGTAGCCCACCGCCGGGACCGACGAGAAGATCTTCTGGAAGCTCGCCACCGTGGTGACCACGGTGATGAAGCCCAGCGGCAGCGCCACGATCCACAGGCCCCGGAAGTGCCGGCGGCCGGCCACGATCGCCAGGACCACCGCGAGCGCGATGGCCGCCAGCAGCTGGTTGGCGATGCCGAACAGCGGGAACAGCGTGTTGATGCCGCCCAGCGGGTCGGTCACGCCCATGATCAGCACGGCGCCCCACGCGGCCACCATGATGCCGGTGCACACCCAGGCGCCCACGCGCCAGCCGGTGTCCTTGAAGCGCGGGACCACGTTGCCCAGGGAATCCTGGAGCATGAAGCGGGCCACGCGGGTGCCGGCGTCCACGGCGGTGAGGATGAACAGCGCCTCGAACATGATGGCGAAGTGGTACCAGAAGCCCATGAGGGCCTCGCCGCCGATCAGCTGGCCCATGATGATCGAGAGCCCGACGGCGAGCGTCGGGGCGCCACCCGTGCGGGAGACGACCGTGTCCTCGCCCACGAGGTTCGCCAGCGCGGTGAGCTGCTCGGGCGTGACGTCCACGCCGGCCAGGCCCAGGCTCATCACCCAAGCGGCCGCCGTCTCGGGGGTGCCGCCGGTGAGCGCGGCGGGGGCGTTCATGGCGAAGTAGATGCCGCGGTCGATGGACACGGCCGCCACGAGCGCCATGACCGCCACGAAGGCCTCCATGAGCATGCCGCCGTAGCCGATGAAGCGGGTCTGCCGCTCCTTCTCCACCATCTTGGGCGTCGTGCCCGAGGCGATCAGCGCGTGGAAGCCGGAGAGCGCACCGCACGCGATGGTGACGAACAGGAACGGGAACAGCGAACCGGGCCACACCGGGCCGGTCTGGCCCGAGGCGAACTCGGAGAACGCGGGGGTGCCGATGCGCGGCTGCACGACGACGATGGCCAGCGCGAGACCGGCGATCACGCCGATCTTCATGAAGGTGGACAGGTAGTCGCGCGGAGCGAGCAGCAGCCACACGGGCAGCACGGCCGCGACGAACCCGTAGATGATCACGGCCCAGGCGATGGTGGTGCGGTCCAGGGTGAACAGGGCCGCGCCCCACTCGGTCCCGGCCACCCAGCCGCCGCCGATGATGGCCGCCAGGAGCAGGACGAACCCGATCACGGAGATCTCGGTGATGCGGCCCGGGCGGATCCAGCGCAGGTACACGCCCATGAAGAGCGCGATCGGGATGGTCATGGCCACGGAGAACACGCCCCACGGGGACTCACCCAGGGCGTTGACCACCACGAGGGCCAGGATGGCCGTGATGATCACCATGATCAGCAGGGTCGCGACGATCGCGGCGGTGCCCCCGACGCGGCCCAGCTCGTCCCGGGCCATCTGGCCGAGCGAGCGGCCGCCGCGGCGCATCGAGAAGAACAGGACGAGGTAGTCCTGGACCGCGCCGGCCAGGATCACGCCGACGATGATCCAGATGGTGCCGGGCAGGTAGCCCATCTGCGCGGCGAGCACGGGGCCCACGAGCGGACCGGCGCCGGCGATGGCCGCGAAGTGGTGGCCGTAGAGCACGCGGCGGTCGGTGGCCACGTAGTCCCGGCCGTCGGCCCGGTACTCGGCCGGGGTGGCGCGGGTGTCGTCCGGGTGGACGATCATGCGCTCGACGTACTTCGAGTAGAAGCGGTAGCCGATCGCGAACGTCGCCACGGCGGCGAACACGAACCAGATCGCGTTGATCGTCTCGCCGCGGTGCAGGGCGAGCATGGTCCAGGCGACGCCGCCGAGCAGGGCGACGGCCACCCAGACGGCGATCTTCGCGGGCGTCCAGCGGGGCCGGCCGGCGGCCTCGGTGGGCGGGAGGTCTTCCGGCGTCGTGGCCGGGAGTGGGGCGCCCTCGGCGGCCGCGGAGGAGCGGTGCGAGCTCACGGGGGTCTCCGTTCGTGGGGTGGGGTCAGACGAGGCGGTGCAGCCAGCCGTGGCGGTCCTCGACGCGCCCGGTCTGGATGCCCTCGAGCTCGGTGCGGATCTTCAGGGCCACGTCGGCCCCGCCGGCGGACTCGATCACGTCGTCGCCGTCGAGCAGACGGCCGATCGGGGTCACGACGGCGGCGGTGCCGCACGCGAAGACCTCGGTGATCTCGCCCGAGCGGACGCCCTCGGCCCACTCGGCGAGGGTGACGCGACGCTCCTCGACGGTCAGGCCCATGTCCCGGCCGAGCTGGAGGATCGAGGAGCGGGTGACGCCCTCGAGGATCGTGCCGGTGAGCGCCGGGGTGACGAGTCGGCCGTCGGCGTGCACGAAGAACACGTTCATGCCGCCGAGCTCCTCGATCGCGTCGTCGTTGTACTGGTCGAGGAACACGACCTGGTCGGCGCCCTGGGCCGCGGCCTGCAGCTGGGGCAGCAGCGAGGCGGCGTAGTTGCCGCCGGTCTTGGCCGCGCCCATGCCGCCCTTGCCGGCGCGGGCGTAGTCGCGCGAGACCCAGATGGTCACCGGCTTGAGCTCGCCGCCGAAGTAGTTGCCGGCCGGGGAGGCGATCACCATGTACCGCACCTGCCGGGCCGGGCGGACGCCGAGGAACGCCTCGGAGGCGAACATGAAGGGGCGCAGGTAGAGGGACTGGCCCGGGCCGGTGGGCACCCAGGCCCGGTCCGCCTCGAGCTGGGCCCGCAGCGAGCCGAGGAACAGCTCCTCGGGCAGCTCCGGCAGGGCCAGGCGGCGGGCGGAGCGGTTCAGGCGGGCCGCGTTGGCCTCGGGGCGGAACGTCCACACCGAGCCGTCCTCGTGCCGGTAGGCCTTCAGGCCCTCGAAGATCTCCTGGCCGTAGTGCAGCACCGCGGCCGAGGGGTCCAGGGACAGCGGTCCGTAGGGCTCCACGCGGGCGTCGTGCCACGCGCCGCCGTCCTCGTCCCAGGTCCAGTCGATCGAGACCATGTGGTCCGTGAAGACGTTGCCGAAACCGGGGTCCTGGAGAATCTCGACGCGCTGCTGATCGGACATCGGGGACAGATGCGGTTGCCGCGTGAACACGGTCTCGGACACGGTGGGATCACTCCTCGTGACGGGTGACGGATGGGGACGGCTCCGGTGCCGGGCACGACGCGCGGGGGCCACGGCGCCGGGCGTGGCACACGCCACAGGCCGTCGCCCCATCCTAGACCCGGCGTCGACGCGCCGGGCCCGCGCGTCAGACCCGCGCGACGACGTCGGCGCCCACCTCGGCGGTGGTGCCCCGCGCGCCCTCCACCCGGTCCCTCAGGTGCGCCCACACCGCGGTGCGCACGCGCGCCGCCGCGCCGGCCTCGCCCACGTGCTCCAGCAGCAGGGCGGCGGAGAGGATGGCGGCCACGGGGTCGGCGATCCCCTGGCCCGCGATGTCCGGGGCGGAGCCGTGGACCGGCTCGAACATCGACGGCGCCGTGCCCTCGACGTTGATGTTGCCGGAGGCGGCGAGCCCGATGCCGCCGGTCACGGCCGCGGCGAGGTCCGTGATGATGTCCCCGAACAGGTTGTCCGTCACGATCACGTCGAAGCGGGCCGGGTCCGTCGCCAGGAAGATCATGGCGGCGTCCACGTGCATGTAGTCCCAGGTGACCGCGGGGAAGTCGGCCGCCACGGACTCCACGGTGCGGCGCCACAGGTGGCCGGCGTGGACCAGGACGTTGTGCTTGTGCACGAGCGTGAGGCGCTTGCGCTCGCCCGCGTCGGCGCGACGGAAGGCGTCCTCGACGACGCGGCGCACGCCGAACGCCGTGTTCACGGAGACCTCCGTGGCGATCTCGTGCGGGGTGTCCACGCGGATCGCGCCGCCGTTGCCCACATACGGCCCCTCCGTGCCCTCGCGCACCACGGTGAAGTCGATCTCGCCGGGCGCGGCCAGGGGGCTGACGGCGCCGGGCAGCAGGGTGGCCGGGCGCAGGTTCACGCCGTGGTCCAGCGCGAAGCGCAGCTTGAGCAGCATGCCGCGCTCGATCAGCCCGGACGGGATGCGCTCGTCCCCGGGCGCGGCGCCGACGGCCCCGAACAGGATCGCGTCGTGGCGGCGCAGGGCCTGAAGGACCTCGTCCGTGAGCGCCTCGCCGGTCTCGAGCCAGTGCTCCGCACCCAGCGGATACGGGGTGAGCCGGACCTCCGGACGCCCCTCGGCACGCAACGCCGCCTGCAGGACGGCGGCGGACTGGTCGGTGACCTCGGGACCGATGCCGTCGCCGCCGATGACGGCGATGTCCAAGGGGTCTGCGGAGCTGCGTGTGGTCTCGGTCATGGCCCTCAGGCTACGCGGGGCACGCGTGAGGACCACATCGTGTGACACCCGGTCTCACCCTCCGGACCGACTCAGTCCTCGGCGGGCTCCTCGTGGCGCGGGAAGACCGGCTGCGGGGCGGGCAGCGGCGTGCCGGGGACCAGGTCCTCGTGGAACGCGGCGAAGGACCGCGGGCCGGTGCCGGACGCGCCGGTGCGGCCTGCGTCGCCCTCGGCGGGGACGCCGAGCAGGTCCAGCAGCCGCGAGGCCGAGCCGGGCATCACCGGCTGCGCGAGCAGGGCCACCCGGCGCACGGCCTGCAACGTCACGTACAGCACCGTGCGCATGCGCGGCTCGTCCGTCTTGCGCAGCACCCACGGGGCCTGGTCCGCGAAGTAGGCGTTGACCTCGCCGAGCACGCGCCAGGTCTCCTCGAGCGCGTCGTGGAAGTCCTGCACCGCGTACGCGGACCGGGAGCGCTCCAGCAGGGCGTCGACCTGGGCCAGGACGGCGCGGTCCGCCTCGGTGAACTCGCCCGGCTCGGGCACGGCGGCGCCGCAGTTCTTGGCCACCATGGACAGCGAGCGCTGGGCGAGGTTGCCGAGGTTGTTGGCCAGGTCCGCGTTCTTGCGGCTCACCACGGCCTCGTGGCTGTAGGAGCCGTCCGCGCCGAACGGGAACTCGCGCAGCAGGAAGAAGCGGATGGCGTCCAGGCCGTACCGGGCCACCCATTCCCGCGGGTGCACCACGTTGCCCAGGGACTTGGACATCTTGGCCCCGTTGTTGTTCAGGAAGCCGTGGATCATGACGCGGCGCGGCAGCTCGAGGCCGGCCGACATGAGGAACGCGGGCCAGAAGATGCAGTGGAACCGGGAGATGTCCTTGCCGATCACGTGCAGGTCCGCCGGCCAGTAGCGCGCGAACGCCTCCGGGTCCTCGGCGGGCCAGCCCGCGCCGGTGAGGTAGTTCGTCAACGCGTCGACCCAGACGTAGGTGACGTGGTCGGCGCGCCGGTCGGCGTCGGCGGCGTCGGGGTCCGCGGGCGCCGGCAGGTCGATGCCCCACTGGAAGGAGGTCCGGGAGATGGACAGGTCCTCGAGCCCGGCCTCCACGAAGCGGATGACCTCGTTGAAGCGGTACCGGGGGGCGGCGAAGTCCGGGTGCTCGCGGTAGTGGTCCAGCAGCGGCTGCTGGTACTTGGACAGGCGGAAGAAGTAGGACTCCTCCTCCGTCCACGTCACCTCGGTGCCGGTCTCGACGGCGCGGCGCACCCCGTCCTGACCCACCTCGGTCTCGTCCTCGCCGAAGTAGCGTTCGTCCCGCACGGAGTACCAGCCGGCGTAGGAGCCGAGGTAGATGTCCCCGTTGGCCTCCATCCGCCGCCAGATCTCGCGGACGGCCTCGGCGTGGTCCGTGTCCGTGGTGCGGATGAAGCGGTCGTAGGAGATGTCCAGGACGTCGTCGTCCATCTCCCTGAAGACGGCGGCGTTGCGCGTGGCCAGCTCGAGGGCGCTCACGCCCTGCTGCTGCGCCGTCTGCTCCATCTTCTGGCCGTGCTCGTCCGTGCCGGTCAGGAAGCGCACGTCCCGCCCGTCGAGCCGCTGGAAGCGGGCCATCGCGTCCGAGGCGATGTACTCGTAGGCGTGGCCGATGTGCGGCTCGCCGTTCGGGTAGGAGATGGCCGTGGTCAGGTAGTACGGGGCGCGGGCGTCAGTCACAGTCGTCGAGTCTAGCGGCGGGCCCGGGGCCCGCGCCGAGGACGACGTCGTCCGCGCCGACGTCCGGGACGCCGTCGGCGGTCACCTGCAGATGGCCCGGCGCAGGCCGCAGGTGGAGGTGGGCCCACGGGGCCACCACGAGCACGGACGCCCCGATCATCTCGGTCAGCTCCTCCGCGTGCGTCGCCACGTGGTAGGCCAGGGTGCTGCGCCCGATCCCGAAGACGAGCGGCACCGCCTCGAGGACGATCGCGCCGACGAAGAACACCGCGCCGCCCGCCACCGTCAGCGCTCGGGTCCGGCGGGGCAGGGCGACGGTGCACAGCGCGAGCAGCCCGAGGACGACGATCGCGGCCGGCGCGCCGAGGATCAGCCACTGGAACGCGGGCAGCGGGTTCTCCCCCGCGAACGGCAGGGCCTCCCACAGCCGGCCGGCCTGCTAGTGGATCTGCGTCGATTCGTCCAGGCTCATGGCCGCCAGCAGGGCCGCGGGGGTCAGCCACGCGAGCAGGCTCCGCCGCCGATCCGCCCCCAGCGCGCGACGCACGAGACCCACCGTGGTGAAGCCCGCGGCCCCCAGCAGGAGCAGGCCCGAGCTCCACCACGCCGTGAGGTTGGCCTCGTGGTTCACGTCGAAGACCTCGCGCCACCACGGCACCTGCCGCGGGCCCAGCCCGAACACGAAGGGGAGGGCGAACGACCAGGCGGCGAGCAGGACGCTGACGCCGATCAGCCCGCCCCGACCGCGCGCCGGCCCCGCGTTGCCCGCCCAGGCGTCGACGGGTCAGACGGAGAGGTCCACCTCGGCCGCACGGGCGGCGCCGATGGCCGCGGCCAGCGTGGCCGCGGTGTCCCCGGACAGCGCCCCGTCCAGGGTCAGCACGGCCAGGGCGGCGCCCTCGTCGTCGCGCGAGACGTCCATGCCGGCGATGTTCACGCCCTGCACCCCGAGGGCCTGGCCCAGGACGCCGATGACGCCCGGGCGGTCCTGATAGGCGAACACGAGCAGGTGGTCGGCCAGCGGCACCTCCAGCTCGTGCCGGTCCACGCCCACGAGCTTCTGCACCTGGCGCGGGCCGGTGAGAGTGCCGGTGACGGCGGTCTGGGCGCCCTGCGCGGTCGCGGCGCGCACCGTGACGGTGTTGCGGTAGGACTCGGACACCGCGGTGGTGGTGAGGCGGCACTCGACGCCGCGCTGCTCGGCCAGCACGGGGGCGTTCACGTAGGAGACCTGGTCCGAGACGATGTCCGTGAACACGCCCTTCAGGGCGGCCAGGCGCATCGCGGAGACGTCGTGCTCGGCGATCTCCCCGGCGATCTCCACCTCGACGGCCGTGATGGACTGCTCGCCCACCAGCGCGGTGAGCACGCGGCCCAGCTTCTCGGCCAGCGGCAGGCCGGGGCGCACGTCCTCGTGGATCGCGCCGCCGGCCACGTTCACGGCGTCCGGCACGAGCTCGCCGGAGAGGGCCAGGCGCACGGAGCCGGCGACGGCGACGCCCGCCTTCTCCTGGGCCTCGGCGGTCGAGGCGCCCAGGTGGGGGGTGACGACGGCGGAGTCGTGGGCGAAGAACGCCAGGTCCGTGGCCGGCTCGGAGCTGAACACGTCGATGCCGGCACCCCCGATGGTCCCGGCCTCGAGCGCGCGGGCGAGGGCGTCCTCGTCCACGAGGCCGCCGCGGGCCACGTTCACGATGATCGCGGTGTCCTTCATGCGGGCGAACTGCTCATCGCCGATCATGCCGACCGTCTCGGGGGTCTTGGGCATGTGGATCGTGACCACGTCGGCGCGCTCGAGCAGCTCGTCCAGCTCGACGAGGCTCGCGCCGAGCTGCTGCGCGCGGGCGGTGGTCACGTAGGGGTCGTAGGCGAGGATCTCCATGCCGAACGCCTTCATGCGCTCGGCCACGAGCGCGCCGATGCGGCCCAGGCCGATCACGCCCAGCCGCTTGCCGTACAGCTCGACGCCCGTGTACTTCGAACGCTTCCACTCCCCCGCCTTCAGCGAGCCGTGGGCGGCCGCGATGTTGCGGGCGGCGGCCAGGATGTGGCCGCAGGTGAGCTCGGCGGCGGAGATGATGTTCGACGTCGGCGCGTTGACGACCATGACGCCGGCCTCGGTGGCGGCGGGCACGTCCACGTTGTCCAGCCCGACGCCGGCGCGCGCGATGACCTTCAGCTGCGGCGCGGCGGCGATCGCCTCGGCGTCCATCTGGGTGGCCGAGCGGATCAGCACCGCGTCGACGTCGCGCAGGTCCTCGAGGAGTCGGGCGCGGTCGGCGCCGTCCGTGCGGCGGATCTCGAAGTCGGGGCCGAGGGCCTCGACGGTGGCGGGCGAGAGTTCCTCGGCGATCAGGACGACGGGCTGGGCTGCGCTCACGGGTGCTCCTGGAGGTGTGGTGCGGTGGGATGGGAGGCGGGCCGGCCCGCGCTCCGGTTCGAGCCTAGACGCGTGACCGGACCGTGGCCGGAATGCGACGCCGGCCCCGGAGCGCGATGCCCGGGGCCGGCGTCGGGGGCTCAGGCGGCTCAGCGGGCCGCCGTGCCCTCGGTGTAGTCGTCGTCCGCGTCCTTGAGCCAGGAGAACATCTGGCGCAGCTCGCGGCCGGTCTTCTCGATCGGGTGGGCCTCGCCCCGGGCGCGGAGCTCCTTGAACTCGGGCGCACCGGCCTTCTGGTCGTCCATGAAGCGCTGCGCGAAGGCGCCGGACTGGATGTCGGCGAGGACCGCCTTCATGTTCTCCTTCACGTCGGGGGTGATGACGCGGGGGCCGGAGACGTAGTCGCCGTACTCCGCGGTGTCGGAGATGGACCAGCGCTGCTTGGCGATGCCGCCCTCGACCATGAGGTCGACGATGAGCTTCAGCTCGTGCAGCACCTCGAAGTAGGCGATCTCGGGCTGGTAGCCGGCCTCGGTGAGGGTCTCGAAGCCGTACTGCACGAGCTGGGAGGCGCCGCCGCAGAGCACGGCCTGCTCGCCGAACAGGTCGGTCTCGGTCTCCTCGGTGAAGGTCGTCTCGATGACGCCGGCGCGGGTGCCGCCCACGGCCTTGGCGTAGGACAGGGCGAGGGCGTGGGCCTGGCCGGAGGCGTCCTTCTCGACGGCGATCAGCGCGGGCACGCCGCGGCCGGCCTCGAACTCGCGGCGCACCACGTGGCCCGGGCCCTTGGGGGCGACCAGGGCGACGTCGACGCCCTCGGGGGCCTGGATGTAGCCGAAGCGCACGTTGAAGCCGTGCGCGAAGAAGAGGGCGTCACCCTCCTGCAGGTTGCCGGCGATGTGCTGGTCGTACACGTCGGCCTGGACCTGGTCCGGGGTGAGGATCATGATCAGGTCGGCCTCGGCGGCGGCGGTGGCGACGTCGACGACGCGCAGGCCCTCGGCCTCGGCCTTGGCGCGGGACTTGGAGCCCTCGGCGAGGCCGATGCGCACGTCCACGCCGGAGTCGCGCAGCGACAGGGCGTGGGCGTGGCCCTGGGAGCCGTAGCCGATGACGGCCACGGTGCGGCCCTGGATGATCGACAGGTCGGCGTCGTCGTCGTAGAACTTCTTCACGGTCATGCTGTTCTCCTCACGGGATGGGTGGATCGGGACGGTCAGCGGGCCAGGGCGCGGTCGGTCATGGACCGCGGCCCCCGGGCGAGGGCGAGGGTGCCCGAGCGGACGAGCTCGCGCACACCGTAGGGCTCCATCATCTCGAGGAAGGCCTCGAGCTTGTCACGGGTGCCGGTGGCCTCGAGGGTCAGGGACTCCGGGGCCACGTCGACGACGTGGGCGCGGAACAGGTCGGCCGCCTGGACGACCTGGCCGCGGGTGGCCGCATCGGCGCGCACCTTCACGAGCAGGTGGTCGCGCTGAACGGAGGAGTCGGGCGTGAGCTCGACGACCTTGATCACGTTGATCAGCTTGTTCAGCTGCTTGGTGACCTGCTCGAGCAGGTCCGTGTCGGCGTCGACGACCACGGTGATCCGGGACAGGCCCTCGACCTCCGTGACGCCCACGGCCAGCGAGTGGATGTTGAACGCGCGCCGGGCGAAGAGGCCGGCCACGCGGGTCAGGGTGCCGGGCACGTCCTCGACGAGCACGGACAGGGTGTGGCGTTCCATCGGTTGCCCTCCTCAGTCTTCCTGGTCCCAGTCGGGCGTCATGTCCCGGGCCACCTGGATCGCGTCGTTGCTGACCCCCGCGGGGACCATCGGCCAGACCATGGCGTCACGGGAGACCACGAAGTCCACGATCACGGGGCGGTCGTCGATGGCGAGGGCCTGGCGGATGGTGTCGTCCAGGTCCTCCCGGCGGTCGCAGCGCAGGCCCGCGGCGCCGTAGGCGTCGGCGAGCTTGACGAAGTCCGGCACCCGGGCGGTGTCGTGGCCCGTGTTCAGGTCCGTGTTCGAGTAGCGCCCGTCGTAGAAGAGGGTCTGCCACTGGCGCACCATGCCCAGCGAGGAGTTGTTGATCACCGCGATCTTGATGGGGATGCGGTTGATCACGCACGTGGCGAGCTCCTGGTTGGTCATCTGGAAGCAGCCGTCGCCGTCGATGGCCCAGACCACGCGGTCGGGCTCGCCCACCTGCGCCCCCATCGCGGCGGGGACGGCGAAGCCCATCGTCCCGAGGCCGGCCGAGTTGAGCCACTGGCGCGGGCGCTCGTAGGCGACGAACTGGCTGGCCCACATCTGGTGCTGGCCGACGCCGGCCACGTAGGTGGCCTCGGGGCCGGACAGGGCCGACAGACGCGAGATCACCTCCTGGGGCGCGAGGAGGCCGTCCTCGGTCTCGGTCCAGCCCATCGGGTAGGTCTCCTGCAGGCGCCGCAGCACCGCCCACCAGTCGGCGAGGTCGGGCAGCGCCTCGGTGTCCGTCGCGAGCTCGGCCACCAGGTCCGGGATGATCTCCTTGACGTGGCCGACGATCGGCACGTCCGCGGTGCGGTTCTTGGAGATCTCGGCCGGGTCGATGTCCGCGTGGATCACGCGGGCGCCGGGGGCGAACGAGGGCAGGTGACCGGTCACGCGGTCGTCGAAGCGGGCGCCGAGCGTGATCAGCAGGTCGGCCTGCTGGAGCGCGGCCACGGCGGGGACGCCGCCGTGCATGCCCGGCATGCCCAGGTGCTGGGGGTGCGAGTCGGGGAAGACGCCGCGGGCGGTGAGGGTGGTGACCACCGGGGCGCCCGTGAGCTCGGCGAGGGCGCGCAGCTCCTCGTGGGCCTCGCCGCGGGCCACGCCGCCGCCCACGTACAGCACGGGGCGCCGGGCCTCGCGGATCAGCCGGGCGGCCTCGCGGATCTGCCGGGGGTGGCCGCGCAGGACGGGGCGGTAGCCGGGCAGGTCGATCCGGGGCGGCCACGCGAACTCGAACTCGCCCTGCTGGGCGTCCTTGGTGACGTCCACGAGCACGGGCCCGGGCCGGCCCGTGGCGGCGATGTGGAACGCCTCGGCGAGGGCCTGGGGGACGTCCTCGGGCCGGGTCACGAGCCGGGAGTGCTTGGTGATGGGCATCGTGATGCCCACGATGTCCGCCTCCTG
This sequence comes from Micrococcus sp. APC 4021, assembly GCF_030407635.1. Taxonomy (NCBI): domain Bacteria; kingdom Bacillati; phylum Actinomycetota; class Actinomycetes; order Micrococcales; family Micrococcaceae; genus Micrococcus; species Micrococcus sp. APC 4021. The sequence continues at coordinate 2,013 of NZ_JASDCZ010000052.1, read as the reverse complement.
GAAGGCATCCGTGCCGATCGCGGCGGAGGAGACCTGGCCGGTGATGAACACGACCGCCTGGGAGTCCATGTGGGCGTCCGCGATGGCGGTCACCAGGTTGGTGGCGCCGGGACCGGAGGTGGCGATGGCCACGCCGACCTTGCCGGTGGCCAGGTGGTAGCCCTGCGCCGCGTGACCGGCACCCTGCTCGTGGCGCACCAGGATGTGGCGGATCCGATCGGAGTCCATGAGCGGGTCGTAGGTCGGCAGGATGGCGCCGCCGGGCAGCCCGAACACGTCCGTGACCCCCAGCTCCTCCAGGGAGCGGATGATGCCCTCGGAGCCGGTCATCCGGGTCGGCTCGACGCGGGAGCCCTCGCCGGGCACCCGCGGCTCGACGATCTCGGGCCGGGGGGCCGGACGGCGCTCCTGGACCCGGGCGGTCTCCGTCGGGTGGGAGGCCGGCGTCGGGACCTGCGGGACCGCCGCGCGGGCGTCGCGGGGGGTCGTGCTCATGGGGTCACCTCACTGCGTTCGTCGCTGCGTGTCCGTCGCGGGGGCGTCGGACGGTCGTCGTTCGGATCCGTCGGGCGTCGGGGACCGTGGCCGCGTCGATGACGGATCGGGCCGGCGTGGCGGAGTCTGAGGTGGGGACACGGGCCGCCGGGTCCTTCGGGGTGGTATCAGTATCGACAGCCATGCGCCCCGTCCGCCATCGACCACCCGCCTGTCTCGCAATGTGAGATAAAGCGTCACATCGTGAGACGACCGGGCGGTCGGGGTCGGATCCCGGGCCTGAGCCCACCCTAGTCAGCCACCGCGGGGGCGGCCGCCTTCACCCACGTTCCGTGACGGAGCACCCCGCGCACCTCGAGCTCCGGGCCGAAGACGACGGCGTCCGCTCGGCTCCCGACTCGGAGCCGGCCGACGTCGGGGAGCCCCAGGGCGTCCGCGGGCGCGGCCGTGGCCGCCCGCAGCGCGGCGTCGAGGTCGACCCCGGCGGCGACGGCGGAGCGCACCGAGCCGGCGACCGTGGCCGTGGACCCGGCGATGGCCCCGGCTGCGCCATCCGCGCCGACCACCCGCGCGACGCCGTCGTGGACCTGGACCCGCAGCGGCCCGAGGGGGAACTCGCCGTCGCCGCAGCCGGCGGCGGCCATCGCGTCCGAGACGAGGATCCACCGCTCCCCGGCTTCCCGGGCGACCCGCCGCACCGTGGCCGGATGCAGGTGGACGCCGCCCACGATGGTCTCGATCCCCACGCGCGGGTCCTCCAGCAGGGCGACGGCCGGCCCGGGCTCGCGATGGTGGGTGGGCCGGCACGCGTTGTGCAGGTGCGTGGCCATCCGCGCCCCCGCATCGATCGCCGCGCGCGTGGTCTCGTAGGAGGCGTCCGTGTGGCCGATCGCGACGACGACGCCCGCCTCCGCCAGCCGGCCCACCGCGTCGAGGGCCCCGGGCAGCTCGGGGGCCAGCGTGACCATCGCCAGGTGGCCCGCGCCGACCTCGACGAGGCGAGCGACGTCCTCGGGCTCCGGAGCCCGCAGCGACGCGGCCCGGTGCGCGCCGCGGTGCCGGGGCGAGAGCCAGGGACCCTCGAGGTGCACGCCGGCCAGCACCCCCTCTGCGCACAGGGGCGTCAGGGCCGTCAGCTGCGCCGCGAGCGCGTCGACCTCGTCCGTGACGAGGGAGGCCACGACCGTGGTCGTGCCCGCGCGGGCGTGGGCCGCGGCCGCCGCGCGTGCCGCGGCCGCGCCGGACTCGACGGCGTGTCCGCCGCCGCCGTGGCAGTGCACGTCCACGCAGCCGGGAGCGAGGAGGGCGTCGCCGAGGTCGTGGACGGGGCCGTGGGTGCGCGGCGGGTCCCCGGTCCCGACGGCCACCACCCGGCCCTCGGCCAGGGCGATCCAGCCGGGGCCGCCGAGGCGCTCGCCGTCATGGACGCGGTCCGCGCGCAGCACCGACGGGGACGCGGCGGCCTGCGGCGCCTGCTCGGCGCGCGGCCGGTGAGGGACCGAGGCGGGCACGGATGCA
>NZ_JASDCZ010000051.1:0-15647 GCF_030407635.1 Micrococcus sp. APC 4021 | reverse complement strand
CGCGGACGACGGCGGCGCCCCGCGGCCGGCGGCGACGCGTGCGGCGCACTCGAGGCCGGCCTCGAGGTCCGCCTGCAGGTCGGCCACGTCCTCGATGCCGACGGAGAGCCGGACCAGGTCCGTGGGGACGGCCAGGGGCGTGCCCCGCACGGAGGCGTGGGTCATCTCGGAGGAGTAGCAGAGCAGCGATTCGACCCCGCCGAGGCTGACCGAGAGCGCGAACAGCTCGGTGGCCTCGGCGAACGCGCGGGCCGCGGCCTCTCCCCCGGCCAGCCGGACGGAGACGATGCCGCCGAAGCCGTCCATCTGCCGCGCGGCGAGCGCGTGGCCCGGGTGGTCGGGCAGCCCGGGGTAGAAGACCTGGGCGACCTCGGGGCGGCCCTGCAGCCAGCCCGCGAGCGCGGCGGCGTTGGCGCCGTGCCGGTCCATGCGCAGGCCGAGCGTCTTGAGGCCGCGGGCGGCGAGGTAGGAGTCCTGCGGGCCGGCGACCGCACCGGCGGCGAACTGCTGGTAGGCCACCGCCTCGGCCAGCGCCCGGCCGCGGAACTCGCGGTCGGCCACCACCACGGCGCCGCCGAGCACGTCCGAGTGCCCGCCGATGTACTTGGTGGTGGAGTGCACCACCACGTCCGCGCCGAGGTCGAGGGGCCGCTGGAGGTAGGGCGAGGCGAACGTGTTGTCCACGACCAGCAGCGCGCCGGCGTCGTGGGCGATCTGCGCCCAGGCGGCCAGGTCCGCGATGCCGAGCAGCGGGTTGGAGGGCGTCTCCACCCACAGCAGCGCGGTGCGGCCGGGGCGGACGGCCGCGGCGACCGCCGTCGGGTCGGTGATGTCCACGGGGGTGTTGGACACGCCCCACGGCTCGAGGACGGTGGTGATGAGGCGGTGGGTGCCGCCGTAGCCGTCGCCGCCCAGCACGATGTGGTCGCCGGGGCGCAGCACGGCCCGCAGGAGGGCGTCCTCGGCGGCGAGCCCGGAGGCGAACGCGAACGCCCGATCGCCGTGCTCGAGGGCGGCGAGCTGGGTCTCGAAGCCGTTCCGGGTCGGGTTGGAGCCGCGGCTGTACTCATGCCCAGCGCGCAGCACGTTGATGCCGTCCTGTACGAAGGTGCTGGTCTGGTAGATCGGCGGCACCACGGCGCCGGTCAGCGGGTCGGGCTCCTGGCCGGCGTGCACGGCGGTGGTGGTGAAGCCGCGGACGGCGGGACGGGAGACGGAGCGGGTGGTGTGGTGGACAGCGGTCATCTCAGCGCACCTCCTGGGTGACGGCGGCGGTCTCGGGGACGGCGGGCGTGGTGGCGGGGACGGCCGGCCCGGCGGCGGTCACCACGGCCAGGGCACGGTCCAGGTCCGCGATCAGGTCGTCGGGACACTCCAGCCCGATGGAGAGCCGGACGGTGGTCTCGGCGATCCCGGCGTCCTCGCGCTGCTGCCGCGTCAGGCGACAGTGCGTCATGGTCGCCGGGTGGGAGACGAGGGACCGGGCGTCGCCGACGTTGACCACCAGCTGGAACAGCTCGAGCGCGTCGAGGAACGGGGCCACGGCCTCGGGGCCGCAGGCCAGGTCGAAGGAGAACACCGAGCCGACGCCGTCCGGGAAGTCACGGGCGGCCAGCGCCGCGCTGGGATGCCCGGCCACGCCGGGGTGGTGCACCCGGGCGACGGCGGGGTGCCCGGCCAGGTGTTCGGCCACGGCCAGGGCGGTGGCGGTGTGGCGGGCCACGCGCAGGTCGAGCGTCTCGAGCCCCTGGATGAACTGCGCCGCGCTCGCGGCGGCGAGGGTGGGGCCGAGGTCGTGCAGGAACTTGCTGCGGGCCAGCGTCAGGTAGGCGCCGCGGCCGTGCCGCTCGACCAGCGTCTGCCCGCCGTAGCGGGCCTTGGGCCGGGCCAGCTGCGGCCACCGGTCCGGCGCCGCGCCGTAGTCGAACGTGCCGCCGTCCACGATCGCGCCGCCGAGCACCGCGCCGTGCCCGCCGAGGAACTTGGTGGCCGAGTGCACGACGACGTCGGCGCCGTGCTCCAGCGGCCGGTAGAGGGCCGGCGTCGCGAGGGTGCTGTCCACCACCACGGGCACACCGGCCGCGTGGGCGAGGTCCGCGAGCGCGGGCAGGTCCGGGAGGGTGGCGAGCGGGTTGGTGATGGCCTCGAGGAAGAACGCGCGGGTGTCGGGCCGGACCGCTGCGGCCCACGCGGGCGGGTCCGCCGGGTCCGCGAAGGTGACCTCGATGCCGAAGTCCGCGAACGTGTCCGTCAGCAGGTCCACGGTGCCGCCGTAGAGCTGGCTGGAGGCGACCAGGTGCTTGCCGCCCTGCAGCAGCGCCAGCAGGGACAGCGCGACGGCGGCCTGGCCGGTGGCCGTGGCGATCGCGCCGATGCCGCCCTCCAGTGCGGCGAGGCGGTTCTCGAACACCGCGACGGTCGGGTTGCCCGTGCGGCTGTAGGTGAAGCCGGGGGTCTCGAGCCGGAACATCGATGCCGCCGTGGCGTGGTCCGGGAAACGGAACGCCGTGGTCTGGTGGATGGGCGGGACGACCGGCCGGTGGGGTGCGGCGGGCTCGTAGCCGGCGTGGACTTGCTGTGTGGCGTGACGGGGCATCTGCTCTCCTCCATCGGTCCTGGCGGTAGCACCGGGCCTGCCGTTCCCGGGGGTCCGGGTGCGGCGGGCGGGTTGCTGCGGCGTCGTCGAGCCAGATCTCTCGGCCGCTCTGGATGGGTGGTGAGCCCATCCCACGCGGCGGGCCGCCGCGAGTCCAGCGGACGGCCGGCTCGCGCGTCATATGAGCCGCCACCGCGCCATCCAGGACCGGCCGGAGCCTCTCCGGGGCGCGGCGGGCCGAGGCAGACCCGTGTGACGGACTGGCGTGGAGGGGGGTGTGTGTCAGACTCCCGGACATGACACAGAGCACACCGGGCGGACCGGCCACGGACCTGCCCGACTTCCGGCCCTCGGGCAACCAGGGCGTGGACCCGGCGCTGTACGAGATCGAGAACGCGGCCATGGACCGCGAGGGCGCCCTCTGGGCGGCACTGCAGGAGGCGGCGCCCTGGACCGGGCGGACGCTGCTCGACCTCGGTGCGGGCACCGGCTTCTGGCTGCCCCGCTACGCCGACGCGGCCGAGACGATCGCCGTCGAGCCGGACGCGCGCCTGCTGGGGGCCGCCCGCGCCCGCCCCGGCGGGGCGCGCGTGCTCTACGGCTCGGCCGAGCAGATCCCGCTGCCGGAGGCGAGCGTCGACGTCGTGCACGCCCGGTTCGCGTACTTCTTCCCGCACCCGCGCTGGGACGTCCGGCCCGGCCTGGACGAGGTCACCCGGGTGCTGCGGCCCGGCGGCGCGCTCGTGGTGATCGACAACGACACCGAGCGCGGCCAGTTCGCCGAGCTGCTGCGGGCGAGCACGAACGCCGCGGCGCAGGGCCAGGACACGTACGCCCGCGAGTGGTGGGCCGGCATCGGGGCCGAGACCCGCGAGGTCATGAGCTCGTGGACCTTCGACTCCCGCGCCGACCTCGAGGCCGTCCTGCGGCTGGAGTTCGAGCGAGGGGTCGCCGACGCGTGGCTCGCCGAGCACCCCGCAGCGACATCACTGAGCTACGGCTACCTGCTCCACGTGTGGCGGTGAGCACGGACCCGCGTCGCCAGACGCCTGCCCCCCGCGGCTCTGACACTGGGACGCCCCCGCTGCCGGAAGGACGGGCGCGGTGGCTGGTCGCCTCCAACGCCCTCGACGCGGGTGGCCGGTCCGCCACGGACGTCGCCCTGGACGTCCTGGCGGTGCTCCTGCTCGGCGTGGGCGCCGACGGCATGGGCGTGCTGATGACGCTCTCCGGGTTGGGATTCCTCCTACTCGGCGTGCCCCTCGGCATCGTGGTGGACCGACACCTCAGCCCGCGGCTGCTCGCGGCCACCGGCCTCGCCAAGGCGGCGGTGCTCGGCTCGCTCGTCGCGGCGTGGGCGCTCGACGCGCTCACGTTCGGTCACCTCGCCGCCGTCATGACCCTGCTGGGCGTGCTCACGGTGCTGGCCGAGACCACCCAGACCGCGCTCGTGCCGCGCGTCGTGCCGGCCACCGCCGTCGCCCGCCTGACGGCGCGGCTCGAGTCCGCCGACGCCGCCCTCGTGTTGATCGTGCCCGCCGCGGCGGGCGTCCTCGTCGGGTCGCTGGGCGCAGGGCCCGTGCTCGGCATCGCGACGGCGTTCCTCTTCGCGGCGGCGATCGTCGCGCTCCGGGTGCGGTTGCGGCCCTCCGCCGCGGCGGACGTCCCGGACGACGACGGGGACCCCGGCGTCGCGGACGTCCTCTCCCGCTGGGCCCGGTTCGGGAAGGACGCCGCGGAGGGGTGGACGGTCCTGCGGCGCACCCCGGTCCTGTGGCTGCTGACGATGGGGTCGGTGGCCGCCAATGTGGGCATGGCCCTCTTCGCCCCGGTCGAGGCGGTCTGGATCCTGACCGACCTGCGGCTCGGGCCGGAGTTCCTGGGCATCCAGATCACCGCGGGCGCGGTCGGGGCACTGACGGCCTCGTCCCTGGCGGGCCGGGCCATCGACCGCCTGGGCGAGCGCCGGTGCATCCTCCTCGGCTCGGTCGGCTGCGCCGTGGCCGTGGGGCTGCACCTGCTGGCCTACGCCGACCGCGCTCATGCCGGGCCGTGGCTGCTGGCCGGCGCCGCCCTCTGGGGGTTCATGGTCCTGCTCGGGAACATCACCCAGGCTGCCGTGACCGCCCGCGCCTGCCCCGAGGGCACGCTCGGGCGGGTCACCGCGATGCGCCGCACCCTCACCCGGGGCTCCGTGCCGCTGGCGACCCTCGCGGGAGGTGCGCTCGGGGCGACGCTCGGGGTCGGCTGGGCGCTCGCGGGGTGGCAGGTCCTGGCGGTGGTCTCGCTGGCCGCCGTCGTGCCGGCCGCGCGACATCTCGGGCCGAGGACGGCTGAGCGCTGAATCCGCGCGACCGATGCTCCTTGCGCGGGCCGTCCGGAATAAGGACGACCCGCGTAGAGAACGTCGGCCCGGCGCGGGACCACCCCGCCGCGCGTCCAGCCCGGCACCCGGCTGGCCCCGCTCAGCCTTCCTGCGTGATGCGCAGGGTGCGCAGGCGGCGGTAGAGCGTCGCCCGGCTCACCCCGAGCGCGGCGGCGGCCCGCACCTTATTGCCGCCGGCCGACTCCAATGCGTCGATGATCGCCTCCCGCTCGGCCCGTTCGAGGCCCAGGAGGGGGACAGTCCCTTCCCCACGGTGTGATGCGGGCAGCTCAGCCACCGTCACACGGCCGCCCCCAGCCCTCCGCCCAACACGGCCCACGACGTACTCCAGCTCGACCAGGTTGCCCGGCCAGTGCTGCTGCGCCAGGACGCGCACGGCCTCCGGGGAGAACATCGGCGCCGAGGCGCCGTGCACCTGGGCCGCCATAGCCGCCAGCAACGCCGGGAACTCGGCGAGCCGACGGCGCAGCGGCGAGAGCTGGACGCGATGCTCCGTCAACGCGAGCACGGCCGAGACATCGGTCGTCGGCTGCACCTGGGCGGTCATGACAATCCGGCACCGCCCCTGTCGGAGGGCTCGTCTCAGTCCTGGCAAGAGCCGAGGTTCCAGCGCGTCGACGTCGTCAACCACCACCGGCGGGCCGGGCCGCCGCACGAGGGCCTCGAGCCCCCGTAGCCAGGTCGTGTCCTCGGGGGTCTGGGCGCGGCCGACCTCGAGTATGACGGCGTCGGGGCCAGCGATCCTCCGGGCGGCCGCCGTGCGGCCGGAGCCGGGCTCCCCGATCACGCTCACCGAGCCCCGTGCCTCGCGGGCCGCTTCGACGGCCGGAGCCCAGGTCCCGCGCCCCGCCCCCGGCGTGGGACGCGGCGTGGTTTCCGTCGCGGCCCTCTCCAACCGCATCAGGGTCATGCCAGACGCCTCGGACACGTCCGCGACGCTGAAGCCCCCCGCCACGCCCACATCGCCACCGTCGAGCTCCCCCCGCCGCGCTCGCACCGCCAGGGCCCGCAGCTCCGATCCGTCGAGACACCGCACCAACCGCTCCGCCGCGGCATTCAGGAGGATCGACTCCTCACCCACGCCCACCACGGCACTACCCCGGCCCCGGGTGAGGCGGCGGAACTCCGTCAGAAGCCGCAACTCGTCTGCGTACGTGGCCGCGCCTAGCGCCTGCTCAATCTGTCGTCCGAGGTGCCGGGCCAGGCCCTCCACGAGCGTCGGCGTCGCCCCGGCGAACGTCACCACGCTGAGCGCCCCATGGACGCGCCCGACGCCCGGATGCGCGAGGGGCACCCCGAAGCAGGAGAAGGCCCGGAACGCGTCGAGATAGTGCTCCTCCCCGTCGACGGCGACGCCTCGGCCCAGCTCAAGGGCGGCGCCGATCCCGTTGAACCCCGCCGCCTCCTCGGCCAGGCAGACCCCCACATCCAGCCCCCGCCGCCGAATCTGCTCCCCCAACGCCGATTTCCATGGCCCCACGAGGCGGATCAGTCGTCCGCTGCGGTCGGAGGCAAAGAGGAAGAGGTCAAGGCCGGCGAAATCACGCGCCACGTCGGCCAGGGTGGTGGCGACCGCATGGTCGAGTGCCGCCGCGCGTGCCCGCACGTCGAGAGTGGCAGTGGTCAGCGTGTCGTCTGCGCGCACCCCGTGCAACCGGGACCGCCGCCAGCCGGATTCCGTCTCGAGGCGATTCGACACCATGACGGTTATGCCCGCCCGTGCGGCCACTCTGAGATGCACATCACGGTCGAGAAGCCTAGGCCGCCCGTCCGCACATCACCAGGACCCCCGCCGTCAGGATGGGCCACCGCCGCCGCGGGTGTCGCAGAACTGCACACCCCGCCCCTACGGCACCGGTCATAGCCTGACTCTGCCACATGTGATCTAGGTCATATTCAGGCGACAGGGATCGACCCTAGTGAATGGAGAACGATTATGCGCGCAGCGCTCGCAATGAAGGTCGGGGGCAAGTTCGAGATCCATGATGTGGTGATCGACGACCCGGTGGGGCGGGAGGTCTTGGTGGACGTGAAGGCCTCCGGCCTGTGCCACTCGGACCTGCACCTCATCGACCACGACTTCGGCCTGCCCCTGCCCGCCGCCGGAGGGCATGAGATCTCCGGTGTCGTCGCCGCGGTCGGCCCCAGCGTGACAAGCCTGAAGCCGGGCGACCGCGTCGTCGCCTGTCTGATCGCCTACTGCGGGGCCTGCGCGCGGTGTCTCGCGGGCCAGACCACCCTGTGCCTGAATCAGGAGGCTGTGGTGCGGGGGCCGGAGGAGAAGCCACGCCTCACACTTCAGGACGGCACGCCCGTCGCCCAGTCCGTCAACGTGGGCGGATTCGCCGAGCAGGTACTCGTCCATGAGAACCAGCTAGCCGTTGTCAACGAGGACATCCCCTTCCCGCAGGCCGCGCTCATCGGTTGCTCGGTCGTCACCGGTGCTGGCGCGGCCATCAACACGGCCCACGTACGGCCCGGTGACACGGTGGCCGTCGTGGGCGTCGGTGGCATCGGCCTCAATGCCGTGAGCGGTGCCCGTCTATGCGGCGCCAAGCGCGTGATCGCGATCGACCTGGACGACTCCAAGCTTGAGGCGGCCCGCCGGTTCGGCGCCACCGACGTGGTCAACTCGGGCTCCGGGGACGCCGTCGAGGCGGTCCTCGGGATCACGGGCACCGGAGTGGACCACGCGTTCGAGGCCATCGGGTTGCCAGTGACCCAGCAACTCGCCCAGGACGTTCTCGGACCTGGCGGAACCGCGTACCTGATCGGCATTGCCCCGCCCGGGACCACGGCCCAGTTCGGCGCCTCGCTCGATTCGCTGTTCGCACAGCGACGCCTGCAGGCGGTGGCCATGGGCTCCTCCAACATCCAGCGCGACATCCCGCTGTACGCCGACCTGTACGTCCAGGGACGTATGGATCTGGACCACATGGTCTCCCAGGAGATCTCCCTCGATGAGATCAATACCGGGTACGAGCGGCTCCTCAACGGCGAGGTGATCCGTTCCGTCATCACCTCGTTCTGATGCCCCACTCCCCATCTCACGACTCCTAGGACGCACCATGACTGAGACATCGAACTCCCCTATGACCGCGCGAGTACGCGCCTTCCTGGACCGCCCCCATCGCCTCCTGATCGGCGGTGAATGGGTCGACGCGGCGTCCGGGAAGACCTTCGAGACCCGGGATCCTGCCACCGGCGAGGTGCTCGCCACGGTGGCGCACGCCGAGCAGGCCGACATCGACGCCGCCGTCGCCGCGGCCCGTGCCGCCTTCGACGAGGGCTCATGGGTGCGGATGCGGCCGAATGTACGCGAGGACCTGCTGTGGCGGATCTCCAACCTGATCACCGAACGCCTCGAGGACTTCGCGCTCCTGGAGTCCCTCGACCAGGGCAAAGGCGTGGGCATCGCCAGCGCCTTTGACGTCCGCGCCGCTGCGGACTGCTTCCGTTACTACGCGGGCTGGCCCTCGAAGCTGCAGGGGGCCGTCAATGCTCCATCCATGCTGCTGGCCCCGCCCGAGGCCGAGTTTCACTCCTACACACGGCGCGAGCCCGTGGGCGTGTGCGGTCAGATCATCCCATGGAACTTCCCGCTGTTGATGGCGGCCTGGAAGATCGCCCCCGCACTGGCCACGGGCAACACCGTGGTCCTCAAGCCCGCGGAGCAGACGCCGCTGACAGCACTGATGCTGGGCGAACTGTTGACGGAGGCAGGCGTGCCGGCTGGCGTCGTCAACATCGTCACCGGCCACGGCGACGCCGGTGCTGCGCTCACCGCCCACCCTGACGTGGACAAGGTCGCGTTCACCGGCTCCACCGAGGTGGGCAAGAAGATCGTGGGGGCGGCGGCCGAAAACTTGAAGAAGGTGTCGCTCGAGCTGGGAGGCAAGTCCCCCAACATCGTGTTCGCGGATGCCAACATCGACGCCGCCGTGGACGGGGCGCTCATGGGATTCACCCTGAACTCGGGTCAGGCCTGCGAGTCCGGCACGCGCGTGTTCGTGCACGCCGACGTCTACGACCGGTTCAACGAGGCCCTCGCCGCGAAGATGCGCCAGATGAGCATCGGTCCGGGCACCGAGGACGCCGCCATCACCCCGCTGGTCTCCCAGGAGCAGCTGGACCGGGTGATGGGCTTCGTTGAGGAGGGCAAGCGGGACGGTGCCGTCGCTCTGACGGGCGGGCAGCGGCACGGCGACGCCGGCTTCTACGTGGAGCCCACCCTCTTCACGGAGACCACCCCGGAGATGTCCATTGTCCGCGAGGAGATCTTCGGCCCGGTGGCCGTCTCCGTGAAGTTCACCGACGAGGACGAAGTGATCCGCGCCGCGAACGATTCGGTATACGGCCTCGCCGCCGCCCTGTGGACCCGGGACGTCTCCCGTGCCCACCGCGTGGCCGCACGGCTCAAGGCCGGCACGGTGTGGGTCAATACCTTCCATGCCCTGGACTCGCAGCTGCCGTTCGGTGGCTTTCGGCAGTCCGGCTGGGGCCGGGAGCTGGGCGCGGAGAGCTTGGAGCTGTACACCCAGGTGAAGTCCGTGACCATCGCACTCTGACAGACGAACGCCAGTCGGTCAGCCGCCGCGGGTGGGATCCTGCGGCGGCTGACCGACATCGGTGGTCATTCACAGGGGCGCCTGCCGCATCCGCCCGTCGCGGCAGGGCTGAGGGCAAGGCCCTGCATTTCAGCGACGCAATCCGGCGCTACGACGCCGGCTCCACGACGCTGACTTCAACCGCGCCTGGATCTTCCTGTGTCTGATCCGAAGATCGGGCCGGTCACGCTTTTCGCATTCGCCTCTCAGCCACCGGTACGGCCACCGCAAGCGGGAGCGCCGCAAGTCTCGGTCCCATCCGTGGCCTCGTGCCCACCGCACGGCTGATCCCCCGCCACCGGATGGGCGGCGAGGGATCAGCCACTGATCGAGGCGGTGCGCTCGGGGTCGGCTGGGCGCTCGCGGGGTGGCAGGTCCTGGCGGTGGTCTCGCTGGCCGCCGTCGTGCCGGCCGCGCGGTGGGTGGATGCGGGGCGCGACGACGTCGACTGAGGCCGAGACGCTGACGCGGACACCGAGGTCGCTTAGTGTGTGGCCATGGTCACTCGCCCCGTGCTCCAGCAGCCGGTGATCGACGCCGTCGACATCCGTTCCGTCGCGGAGTTCTACCGCGAGCTCCTCGGCCTCCACTACCGCGCGGGCGACGAGCTCGCGGACGGTCGCGAGCCGGACAGCGCGGACTGGCTCGTGCTGCTGGACGACGACGGCCGCCGCGTCCTGACATTCCAGCGCACCGACGAACTGAAGCCCAGCACGTGGCCGTCACCCGAGGTGCCGATGCAGCTGCACCTGGATTTCACCGTGCCGGACCGCGATTCCCTCGACGCGGCCCACGACCACGCCCTGCGCCTGGGCGGGCGCCTCGTCCAGGACCGCTCCGACGACGAGGACGAGCCCCTGTACGTGTTCGCGGACCCGGCCGGCCACCCCTTCTGCGTCTTCGTGGGGTGAGCGCGGCAGACCGCGGGGGTGGTTTCACGCACATGTCGAAGACAAAGAAGCCGGTTCAGTGCCGTCGGTAAGGTCGTCGGGTGATCCCGCAACCCACCGATCGACTCACGTTCCGGTGCATGACCGACGCTGACCTCGACGACATGTGCAGGCTCCGCGGAGACGCGGAGGTCATGCGCTACTACCCGCGGGCCAAGTCGCGCAACGAGGTGCAGCGGTGGATCAACTGGTCGAAGGACAACTACGCCAAGCATGGGTTCGGCCTGTGGGTCATCGAACACCGGACCACCGGCGACTTCATCGGTGACTGCGGCCTGACCTGGCAGAACGTCGACGGCCAGGAGGTCCTCGAGGTCGGCTACCACGTCCTGCCTGAACGCCAGGGACAGGGACTGGCAACCGAGGGGGCCTCTGCCTGCCTGCGACACGGGTTCGAGACCCTCGACGCAACGATGGTCACCGCGATCATCAACCCCGACAACATGGCTTCCCGTCGCGTGGCCGAACGAATTGGCATGACCGTGTGGAAGAGGACGCGCGATCCCAGTAGAGCGCCGATCGTGGTCTACAGCAGCCACGGCCAAGAGGCATGACGCACTGAACTGCCGCCATGGGTGCGTGCCCACTGAGGAGACACGCCCTGCGCCCAGCCGGCCAGGCGCTTCTGCGTCTTCGTGGGGTGAGCGCGGCAGACCGCGGCGGCTCAGCCCTCGAGCCGCTGGTCGAACTCCTCGTGGTCCAGCTGGCGGTGCATGCGGTCATCTTCAAGATACGGTGCCGTCCATGCATCTGGACCCGGCCGAGACGAACCGCCGCGCCTACGATGACGCCCGCGTCGTCGCGGGGATCGCCCCGGCGGGGACCGCGTCGAGTGGCGGCGGGGCACGGCGGAGCTGATCGAGCCGGCGTCGGTGGACCTGGCGGTGGACCGCGTCTGGAGCGGCTGGCACGGCCGCCCATTCGACGCGGCGGAGCACCCGCTGATGATCATCGGGGCCTGTCCACAGGGGGCCTGACCCGTCCACCCGTCATGGCAGGATGACGCATGTCACACGTGATGCGAGGGGGAACCATGACGGACACGACCACGGCCCGCCCCATGCGGCCGGCCCACTTCGACGACGACCCGCCCGTCCGCGGGATCGGCCACCTCCGGCACCCGGTGGTGTGGGGCGGGCTGATCGGGGTGGTCGGCGGCGGCGCCTTCCTGTTCGGCGGGATCGCGGGGCTGCCGGCCGAGCACCAGGGCACGCTGCGCGGCAGCGCGATCGCGCTGATCGGCTTCACGTTGGTGGTCGTGCTGCTGCGCCGGCGGGTGCTGCCCGCCGTGCAGGCGCCCGCCCGCGGCGCGTCTACGGGATCGCCGTCGTCACGATGCTGGCGCTCCTCCCCGTGACACGCCTGGTGGCACTCGCGCTCGACGCACCGACGGCGCAGATCGCCCTGGTGGCCGCCGTGGTGGGCGGCCACTTCCTCCCGTTCGCCCGGGCATTCCAGGCCCCGGTGTTCTGGTGGATCGGCGGGGCGATGGCCGTGCTGGGGCTCGCCGGTGCCGTAGTCGCGGTTCTCGGCGATCCCGTGGCCGGGCCCGCGGGGGCGGCCGAAGCGGGAGCTGCGATGCTCGTGATCGTCGCGGCACAGGGTCTGCTGGCGTCCCCTCGGCAGGACTGAGGGCCGGACCATGACCATGCTTCAGGCCATCCGCCGCTACTACGCCGGCTACGCGCAGTTCAGCGGGCGCGCGTCCCGCGCCGACTTCTGGCTCGCGGCGCTCTACGTGTGGCTCCTGCAGGCCGTCGTTCACTTCGTGTCCACCGTCCTGGACGTGTTCCTCCTCGGCTCCCCGGACCTGTCCCTCCGCGACGCGGCCGTCCTCCTCGTGGGGATCACGCACGCACTCCCCTCGCTCGCCCTGCTCGCCCGGCGCCTCCACGACGCCGGCTTCAGCCGCGCGTGGCTGTTCCTCGGGCTGGTGCCGTTCGTCGGCCCGCTCACGCTGCTCGTGTTCGCGCTCCAGCCGTCCGCCCCGCGCCTCGGACACCCCGCCGATGCGTCGGACCCGGTGCCGGCGGGGGCCACGGCCGCGCGGCGCTGACCCCCGCTCCCCTGGCCCGACCTGATCAGTGATCGTGGTCGGTGTGCTCGTCGGACTCGTGGCCGTGATCGTGGTCGGCGTGCTCGTCGTGGCCGGACTCGGCATCAGCGCCCTCCTCGGGCTTCACGGACTCGGGCTCGCCGGTGACCACGGCCATCTCGACCGGGGCGAACTCCAGGTCCTTCTCCAGGACGGTCTCACCGGTCTCCAGGTCGACGGCCACGAGCTTCTGGGCCTCCGCGTCGGTGACGTAGGCGGTGTTCCCGGCCACCTTGAGGATCGGGCCGGGCTCCTGCCACTCGTCCTTCTCCTTCCACGGCTCGATCACCGGGTACTCGGCGGTGACCTCACCGGTCTCCTCGTCGATCACGGTGACCTCGCCGTCGTAGGTCAGCACGACCGCGGAACCGTCCTCGGCGCGGCCGAGCGAGCGGAACCAGTAGGAGGAGCCGAGGTCCACGGTGGTGAGCTCATCGGTGCGGGTGTCGATGAGGGCGATCGCCGTGGGCCGCTCGACGGCCTCCTCCGGCTCCTCCTCGACCTTGTGATCACCCAGGACGATGGGCGAGTCATGCAGCCCGAACAGGTTCCCGGAGCGCTGATACTCGGTCTCGACGTCCACCTTGTGGAACTCGCCGTCCCGGTACACGACGGGCCCGTTCTCGCATCCCATCACGACGACGTCGCCCGCCTCCGTCGGCTGGGCCGCGGCCTCGCCGTGGCTGCCGGGGCAGTCGTCGGTCTCGGCCGTGACCTCGCTGGTCTTCGGGTCGATCACCTGGAGCGTGTTGCGGGAGTCCTCGGTGCCCTGCGTGGTGAAGAGGGTGCCGTCGGAGAGCTCGAGCGCCACGCCGTGGTGCGGGTCCTCGGTCTCGGCCTCCGTCATGACGGGCATGAGGTCCGGGGTCGCCTTGTCCAGGTGGGCCGAGTCGAAGGTCCGGATCGCGCCCGTGCCGTCCCCGAAGAGGGTGGTCCTGCCGTTGTGGGTGACGACGTGGCCGGGGTGCTCACCCGGGAACGTCACGCCGGTCATGCCGGGCGCGGACTCGTAGTGGTGGACGTGATCGCCGTGGGCCTTGGCCTGGATGCCGGTGGAGAACACCTCCCAGCCGTTCCCGGTGGTCACCAGGACGTCCTTGCCGTTGCCGGCGTTGCTCAGCCGCGTGAAGCCCGGGACGTCCTGCTCCCTCACCACCTCCCCGGACTCGGCGTCGAGCAGCGTGAGCCCGCCCTCGTGGGAGAGCAGGATGCGCGGGGTCACCGCGGAGACCTCGGTGGTCCGGGTCGGGTCGACGCGGTCCCCCTCGGAGACGGAGGAGGCCGCCCTCGCCTCACCCGACGGCGACTCGGCGCCGTCCGCGGCGGGGGCGGGGGCCGACGTCGGCCCGGACGGGGCGGCGTCCGCGCCGCACGCCGTCAGGGCGATGGCCGCGGCGGCGAGGGTGGCGGAGAGGGCGGCGGTGCGCGCGGAACGGCGCTGCGGGGCGGAGTGGGACACGAGGAGCCTTTCACGAGGGCGGAAAGATGCGACTGATTCACAATAAAGACTGTTGCGGATGGTTCGCAATACGGCGGGGGGCGTCTGCCCGTCATACCGGCGGCGCCGACGGCGCGCCCCCGTCGCGGGAACCGGCACGTGACGCCCTCGAGCGCGCGGCGACCCGCCTGTTCGAGGTGGGCGGGGCCTCCGCGACCCTGCGCACACGCGGGCTGGACCGGCATGGGCGCAATGCGCGGGTGCTGGTCAGCCACAACCCGCTGATCTACCGCGCCCGACTGCTCGGCGACCGGGCCGTCACGGACACGCCGGTCGGGCGGCTGAGGCGTCGGGCGGTGCGGCGCGCGGCGGAGCCCGTCAGGCCAGGCCGCGCGCCGCATGCCAGGCGGCGATCCGCTCGAGCGCCTCGTGGACGGCGTCCGGGCCGGCGGCGAAGGAGAGCCGGACGGACTCGGGCCCGTGGACGGCGTCGAAGTCGTCGCCGGGGGTCAGCGCGACGCCGGCCTCCTCCAGCAGGGCGGCGCAGTAGCCGACGGCGCTGCCGAACTCCGCCAGCATGCCCGGGGCGAGACGGGCCCAGAGGTAGAAGGCGCCGTCGGCGGGGGCGGCGTCGGCCCAGCCGAGCCGGGGCAGGGCGGCCAGCACGACGCCGCGCGTCGCCGTGAAGCCGCCGGCCTGCTCGGCACAGAACGCGTAGGACTCCTCGCTGAACGCGTGGACGGCCGCCTCCTGGGCCGCGGCGGGCGGGCAGAGGGCGACCGAGCCGGCGAGGCCGTCGACCGCGGCGGCGAGGTCGTCCGGCATGAGCATCCAGCCCAGCCGCCAGCCGGGCATGCCCCAGTACTTGGAGAACGAGCTGACCACGAGCGCGGTGCGGGAGGTGCGCCATGCGCAGGCGCCGAGCCCCTCCCCGTCCGTGTGCACGATGCCGTGGTAGATCTCGTCCGAGACGAGCCGCACACCGCGTTCCTCGCACCAGCGGGCGAGCTCGGCGAGCTCGTCGGCGCTGACCATCGTGCCCGTGGGATTGGCCGGGGAGGCGAGCACGAGCCCCGCGACCGGGCCCTCCGCGAGCGCCGCCTCCAGGTGGGCGACCGTGGGCTGGTAGCGGGTGCCGGCGTCGACGTCCACGTCCACCACCTCCACCCCGAGCGCCGTGAGGATGTTGCGGTACGCCGGATAGCCGGGGCGCGGCAGGAGCACGCGGTCCCCCGGGGGGAACGCCGCGAGGAAGCCGAGCATGAACGCCCCCGAGGAGCCCGTGGTGATCGCGACCTGCTCGGGGCGCACGTCGAGCCCGTACCAGCGGCGGTAGTGGCCGGCGACGGCGGTCCGCAGCTCCGGCAGGCCCAGCGCCGGGGTGTAGGTGAAGGCACGGCCGGAGGCGTGGACGGCGGCGGCCGCGGCGTCGACGGCGGGCGGGGCGCCCCCGCCCGGCTCCCCCGCGCACAGGCTGACGACGTCGTGGCCGGCGGCACGGAGTTCGGCGACCCGGCCGAGGATGCTCATCACCGTGAACGGTGGCACCTGAGACCGGGCGGACGGCGCGAAGGC
>NZ_JASDCZ010000050.1:0-15865 GCF_030407635.1 Micrococcus sp. APC 4021 | reverse complement strand
TGACGCAGACCTCTCATCCCTCCGGACCCCTGCGGGTGGTGCTGGCCGGCGGCGGCACCGCCGGCCACATCTCCCCGATGCTCGCCATCGCCCGCGCCCTGGAGGGCGACGGCGGCGGTCCCGTCGAGTGCACCATGGTCGGCACCGCCTCCGGCATGGAGACGCGTCTCGTCCCCGAGGCGGGCTACGAGCTCGACCTGATCGACCGGGTCCCGATGCCGCGCCGCCCGTCGATGGACGTCGTCCGCTTCCCGGCCCGCATGCGCGCCGCGGTCGCCACGGCGGCCCGGATCCTGCGGGACCGGCGCGCCGACGTCGTCGTGGGCGTGGGCGGCTACGTCGCGACCCCCGTCTACCTCGCCGCGTTCCGTGCCGGTGTGCCCGTGGTGGTCCACGAGGCCAACGCCCGCCCCGGCCTGGCCAACCGCATCGGCGCCCTGCGGGCCACGCACGTCGGCACCGCCCTGCCGGACACCCGCCTCCGCGGCGCCCGCTGGGTGGGCATGCCGATGCGCCCCGAGATCTCCGGTCTGGACCGGGCGGCCGCCCGCCGTGCCGCCCGTGAGGCCCTCGGCCTCGACCCGGACCGGACCACCGTCGTGGTGACCGGCGGCAGCTCGGGTGCGCTGGCCGTGAACCGCACCGTGCGCGCCGCGCTGGGCGACCTCCTGGACGCCGGTCTGCAGGTGTTCCACCTGACCGGTCGGGACAAGGCCCTCACCGAGGACGACGGCAGCCTGCTGGTCCGGGACGGCTACGTCCAGCGGGAGTACCTGGCGGGCATGGAGCAGGCCTACGCCGCCGCCGACCTGATCGTCGCCCGCTCGGGCGCCGGCACGGTCTGCGAGGTGTCCGCGGTCGGCCTGCCCGCCGTCTACGTCCCCCTGCCCATCGGCAACGGCGAGCAGGCGCTCAACGCCCGCCCCGTGGTGGAGGCGGAGGGAGCGCTGCTCGTCCGCGACGACGCCTTCGGGCGCGCGTGGGTGCAGCGTCAGCTGATCCCGCTGGCGACCGACCCTGAGCGTCTCGCGCGCATGGGGGAGGCGGCCGCCCGCTTCGGCGTCCGGGACGCGGACGTCACCATGGCCGGCCTCGTGCGCTCGGCCGCCCAGGAAGGAGCCCGGCGATGAGCCGAGACGAGAGCACCCGTCCCGCGGCCGAGGGCCGCTTCGCCGACCTGGGCCGCGTGCACCTGCTGGGGATCGGCGGCGTCGGCGTGTCGGGGGTCGCCCGCATCCTCCAGGAGCAGGGCGTCGCGGTGTCCGGCTCCGACGCGAAGGACCTGCCCGTGATGCGCGAGCTCGCCGCGGGCGGTGCCCGGATCACGGTCGGCTACGATGCCGCGCATCTCGGCCGGGACGTCACCACGGTGATCGCCTCCTCGATCGCCGGGCCGGGCAACCCGGAGCACGACGCCGCCGTGGCGCGCGGACTGCGCGTGCTGCACCGTTCCGAGGGCCTCGCCCTGGCCATGCGCGGCCACCGGGTGCTGGCCGTCGCCGGCACGCACGGGAAGACCACCACGTCCTCCATGGCCGCCATGGCCTTCTCCGACGCCGGCTGGGACCCCACGTTCGCGGTCGGCGCCGCCGTCGCCGGGCTCGGCACCAACGCCCGGGCGGGCCGGGGCGAGTGGTTCATCGCGGAGGCCGACGAGTCCGACGGCACCCTGGTGAACTACCCGAGCACGATCGGGATCGTCACGACCGTGGAGGCCGACCACCTGGACCACTACGGGACCGAGGAGGCGGTGCACCAGGTCTTCCGGGACTTCGCGGGCGGGCTGCCGGCCGCCGCCCAGGGCGGGGTCCTCGTGGCCTGCCTCGACGACGCCGGCGCGGCGGACCTGGCCGCCTGGGCACGGGAGCACGCGGCCGCCGACGTCGTGACCTACGGCTCGGCGCCCCGTGACGGCGTGGCGCCGGACCTGCTGGTCACCGACCTCGCGGTGGAGCCGGGCGAGACCGGAGTGGGCCAGCGCGCCACGTTCCGGATGGCGGGCGGCCCGGAGCGCACCCTGCATCTGCAGGTGCCCGGCCGGCACAACGCGCTGAACGCCGCCGCTGTGGTCCTGGCCGCCGTCCGGGCGGGCATGGCCTTCGAGGCCGCCGTGCGGGGCGTGGAGGCCTTCCGGGGCACGGCCCGCCGCTTCGAGTTCCGCGGCGCCGCGCGCGGCGTGCGGGTCTTCGACGACTACGCGCACCATCCCACGGAGGTGGCCGCCGCGGTCTCCGCCGGCCGTGCCGTGGCCGGCGACGCCCGCGTGCACGTCCTGTTCCAGCCCCACCTGTTCTCCCGCACCCGGGACTTCGCCGCCGAGTTCGCCGCCGCCCTCTCCGGGGCGGACGCGGTGCGCGTGCTGCCCGTGTACGCGGCTCGGGAGGAGCCGATGCCCGGCGTCGACTCGTCCCTCATCGCCTCCCGCCTCACGACGGGCGCCGCCGAAGACCGCGTCGTCGCTGAGGACCGGGCCGAGGCGGTGCGCTCGCTCGCGGCGGGCGCCACGGCCGGCGACGTCGTCCTGACGATGGGCGCGGGGGACGTCACCGCCTTGGGTGCGGACCTGCTGGCCGAGCTCGGTCGGGACGCGGCGCCCGGCGTCGCCCACCCGTGAGGCTCGGCCGCGGGACGCCGCCGGTCGCACCAGCCGGGGCCGACGCCTCCACCGTGGTCCGATTCCCGGGCCGCACCGCGCGCCGGCGCCGCGCCACGCGCTGGGGTGTGGCGGCCGCGGTCCTCGCGGTGCTGGGCGCCCTGGGCTGGGTCGTGTTCTTCTCGCCCGTGCTCGCGGTGGACCGCGTCGAGGTCACCGGCACCCGCCATGTCTCCGCCGCCGAGGTCCAGGAGCGCCTGGAGCCCGTGTACGGCGTGCCGCTGTCCCGCGTCGGCGCCGGCCGTGTGGGCGAGCTGGTCGGTGGTCTGCCCGGAGTGGCCGAGGTCCAGACCGTTCCCCGCCTGCCCACCGGCCTGGAGGTCGTGGTCCGGGAGCATGAGACGCGGGCCCGGCGGGACGGCGACGACGGTGTGCAGCTGCTGCTCGCAGACGGCACCGTCCTGACGGGAGTGCCGGAGGAACGGCTCGAGGGCGAGGACCTCCCCGCGTTCTCGGAGGAGCTGGCGCAGCGGGCGCAGGAGGAGCGCGCCGAGGTGGCCGAGGTGCTGGCCGCCCTGCCGGAGGCCGTGGCGGATCGTGTCGAGACGGCCGACTCCCGGGGCCCGGGCCAGGTCCGTCTGGCGCTCGAGGGTGGGGTGACCCTGGTCTGGGGCGACGCGCAGGACGCCGGCCTCAAGGGGCCCGTGGCCGAGGCGTTCCTGGCGGACGAGCGGCACGGGTCCGCGGAGGGTGGCGTCGCCGAGATCGACGTCTCCGTGCCCACGCGGCCGATCACGCGCTGAACCGGGGCCGCAGGAGTTTCCAGTAGAACGTGAAGGTGAAGGTCGGGGTGCGTGGCCTCGCGCGAGTCGGGGTGCCATCACCGCGGTGACTGCTCCTTCGAGTCTCACGTGAAAGTTGATGCGGGAGCCGTCTTTTCCGCGTGGACACGCCGTTTTCTTTTGCACGTGACGCGGGCCTCCCAGTACGGTGGACCCGAACGCGCGCGAGGCTCGCTTCACGCTGTGCTTGAAGGTGTCCACCCCGGGTGGCCGCCGATCATCGGGGCGATGTGCCTCGCGCGGACCTCTCGAGATCTCGAACAAAGGGAACCAACACCGTGGCTGCACCCCAGAACTACCTGGCCGTCATCAAGGTCGTCGGCATCGGCGGCGGCGGCGTGAACGCCGTGAACCGCATGATCGAGGTGGGGCTCCGCGGCGTGGAGTTCATCGCCATCAACACGGACGCCCAGGCGCTGTTGATGTCGGACGCGGACGTGAAGCTGGACGTGGGCCGCGAGCTCACCCGTGGACTCGGCGCGGGCGCGAACCCCGAGGTGGGCCGCCAGGCCGCCGAGGACCACGCGGAGGAGATCGAGGAGGTCCTGCGGGGCGCGGACATGGTGTTCGTGACCGCGGGCGAGGGCGGCGGCACCGGCACCGGCGGGGCGCCCGTCGTGGCCCGCATCGCGCGCTCGCTCGGCGCCCTGACCATCGGCGTCGTGACCCGTCCGTTCACGTTCGAGGGCCGCCGTCGCGCCGGCTCCGCCGAGGCGGGCATCGACGCCCTGCGGGACGAGGTCGACACCCTCATCGTGATCCCGAACGACCGGCTGCTGTCCATCTCGGACCGCAACGTCTCGGTCATGGACGCCTTCCGTCAGGCGGACCAGGTGCTCCTCTCCGGCGTCCAGGGCATCACCGACCTGATCACCACCCCGGGCCTGATCAACCTCGACTTCGCGGACGTGAAGTCCGTGATGCAGGGCGCGGGCTCCGCGCTCATGGGCATCGGCCACGCGCAGGGCGAGGACCGCGCCGTCAAGGCGGCCGAGCTGGCGATCGCCTCGCCGCTGCTCGAGGCCTCCATCGACGGCGCGTACGGCGTGCTGCTCTCCATCCAGGGCGGCTCCGACCTCGGCCTCTTCGAGATCAACGAGGCCGCGCGACTGGTCCAGGAGGTCGCCCACCCGGAGGCCAACATCATCTTCGGCGCGGTCATCGACGACGCCCTCGGCGACGAGGTGCGCGTGACCGTGATCGCCGCGGGCTTCGACAAGGTGGACGTCACCTCCGCCCCGGCCGCCCCGCAGGCCGTGCAGCAGCAGGCGGCCCCGCAGCGGGCCGCGGCCCCCGCGCAGCCGCAGCCCGCCGCCCAGCCGCAGCCCGCCGCCCCGGCCCAGCCGCAGCAGGCCGAGCGCCCCGCCGTGCGCGGCACCGTGCCGCTGGCCCCGCAGGAGCAGCAGCCGCGCCGCCAGCAGGACCTGCCCACCGTGGTGGAGCCGGACCTCGGCGCCGGGTCCTCGGACCTGGACGTCCCGGACTTCCTCAAGTGACGGCCGCGGAGGGGCCGGCCGGGACCGCACGGGTCCCCGCTGGCCCCTTCGTGCACCGCGAGACCGTCCGCACCGCGACGGGCGCCGTGCACGTCGCCTGGACCTCCGTGGCCGCCGGCAACCTCGCGCTGCACGTGGTCCCGCCGGACGAGGCCGAGGGGCTCGCTCGCGTCAGCGCCGCCCGTCGCGCCCTGGAGCGCGTGATGGGGGTCCCCGAGGGCGCCACGCTCTATCTGGACCAGGTGCACTCGGCCGACGTCGTGTGGGCGGACGGGCCCGGGCGCGGCGGTGCCTCGGCCCCCGTGGCCGACGCCGCCGTGAGCCGCGACGGGTCACGGCCGCTGGCCGTCATGGTGGCCGACTGCCTCCCCGTGGTCGTCGTCGACGAGACGACCGGCGCGACCGCCGTGGCCCACGCCGGGCGGCGCGGGCTGCTGGACGGCGTCCTGGAGGCGACCGTCGATCGGCTGCTCTCCCTGCGGCCGGAGGCCGACCGGACCGGTCCCGGCCTGCGCGCCTGGATCGGCCCCGGCGTGTGCGGCCGCTGCTATGAGGTGCCCGCGGCCATGCGCGACGAGGCCGCCGCCCGCCTCCCGGCGACCGCGGCCACCACGTCCTGGGGCACCCCCGCCCTCGACCTGCCCGCTGGCGCCGCGGAGGTCCTCCGTGCCCGCGGGGTGGCCACCGCGACGATCGACGTGTGCACGCGGGAGGACGAGCGCCTGTTCTCACACCGTCGGGCGCCCGGTGAGGGCCGGTTCGCCGGCCTCGTCTGGCGCGCCGACCCCGACGCCACCGTCCCGAGAGGAGACGCATGACCGCCCCCGCCACCGCCGGGCCGACCCCGACGGACCCCCGCGCCCGGGAGATCGCCGACGCGCTCGCCGCGGTGCACGCCCGCATCGCCGACGCCGCGCGGGACGCCGGGCGCGAGGCGGAGCCCGCGCTCGTCGTCGTGACCAAGACCCACCCCGCCGAGGACGTCGTGCGCCTCGCCGCGCTCGGCGTGACCGACGTGGGGGAGAACCGCGACCAGGAGGCCCGGCCCAAGGCCGAGGCCGTCGCCGCGGCTCTGGGGGCGGACGCCCCGCGCTGGCACTTCGTGGGCCAGCTGCAGACCAACAAGGCCAAGTACGTGGTGCGCTACGCGTCCGTGGTGGAGTCGGTGGACCGACCCGAACTGGCCGAGGCGCTCTCGCGGGCGCTCGTGCTGCGGCGCGAGCGCGAGCCCGAGGCCGCGATCCCCGACCTGGAGTGCCTCGTGCAGGTGGATGTCGACGACCGCGCCGACGAGGACCGTCCCGAGGGGATCGGCCCGCGCGGCGGCGCCCGCCCCGAGGACGTCCCCGCCCTCGCGGACGTCATCGCCGGCCTGCCGGGCCTGCGGCTGGGCGGGCTGATGTGCGTGGCACCGCGCGGCCTGGACCCGGAGCACGCGTTCCGCCGCCTTGCCGCACTCGGCGCGCGCCTGCGGCAGACGCATCCGGAGGCCACCGCACTGTCCATGGGGATGAGCGCGGACCTCGAGGCGGCCGTGCGCGCCGGGGCGACACAGGTGCGCATCGGCTCCGACGTTCTGGGGGCCCGGGACGCGGTGGGCTAACGTTGACCCCGCGCGTCCCGGCGGGACGCGACAGGACCGTGCGGACGCACGCGCACCGACGACGAACGACGGCGGCCCCCGGGGCCGGAGGACGTGGTGAAGGAAGACTCATGGCTGGTGCCCTGAAGAAGACGATGATCTACCTCGGCCTGGCCGACGGCGACGAGTACGACGAGCAGCCGCGTGCGGCCGAGCGGGAGACCGCGCCCCGACACGAGGTCGTCGAGGCGCGCCGCCCCGCGGAGCCGGACACCGACCCCCACATGGAGGCCGTCCGCCCGGCTGCGGTCCGCGATCCCGAGCCGGCCGAGCGGCCGGAGCCCGTGACCCCGTCCGGCTCCACCGCGGCCGATCCCGTCGAACCCCGGCGTCCGGCGCGTCCCGAGCCGGTCGACCCGGGCTACCGGGCCCCGGTGACCCCCATCAAGCGAGCCGCAGCGTCGTCTGCCGAAGGAGCCTCCGTGCACACCCTCTCCACCGTCCACCCCCGCTCCTACAACGACGCGAAGGCGATCGGCGAGGCCTTCCGCTCCGGCGTCCCCGTGATCATGAACGTGACCGACCTCGGTGAGAACGAGGCCAAGCGCCTCGTGGACTTCGCGGCCGGCCTCGTCTTCGGCCTGCACGGCTCGATCTCCCGCATCACCAGCAAGGTGTTCCTGCTGACCCCGGCCACCGTGGACGTCGTCGGCGCCGAGCAGGGCGAGTCCGGCGCGGCCGACTCCCCGTTCGACGGCGACTGAGGCGCCCATGCAGCTGCTCCTCGCCCTCGCCTACATCGCCCTGACGGTGGTGCTCGCGGCGCTGACCGTGCGGATCGTCCTGGACGTCACGCAGTCGTTCGTCCGCCACTGGCGCCCCACCGGGGCGGCCCTCATGCTGGCCAGCGGCGTGTACGGGGCCACCGATCCGTTGCTGCGCCCCGTGCGTCGTGCCGTGCCGCCGGTGAACCTGGGCGGCATCGGCCTGGACGTGGCCTTCCTCATCGTGTTCCTCGGCGTCGTCCTGCTGCGGGTCCTGGTGCTGAGCCTGGCCGGCGTGGCCTGACCCGCGGCCCGGGGCGGCTGTCGGCCCCGGTGGTAGTCTTCGCGGCAGGATCGGCGCCGCCCCTCACCGGCGCGCCGACCGCCGACGCGCCGGGCCGCCCGGCCGTCCCCGAGCACCGAGCAGAGAGCGAGACGGTTCCATGGCGCTGTCCTGGGAAGACGTGGTCAACAAGCAGTTCCAGCCCACGAAGTTCCGCGAGGGCTACGACCAGACCGAGGTGGATGACTTCCTCGACGAGATCGTGGCGGAGTTCAAGCGCCTGATCGCCCTCAACGAGCAGCTCGAGTCCGAGAACGCGGAGCTGCGCGCCGGCGGCGCCGCCCCGGCCGCCGGCCCCGCTGCGGACACCCCGGAGGCCGCCGCGACCCCGGCCTCCGCCGAGGAGTCGGCCCCGGCCGCCGCCCCCGAGTCCGCCGACGCGGCCGCGACCTCCGCCGCCGGCGTCCTGGCCATGGCCCAGCGGCTGCACGACGAGCACGTCGCCGCGGGCGAGCAGCGCAGCACCGAGCTCGTCGCCGAGGCCGAGGCCACCGCGGCCCGGCTCGTCAGCGACGCCGAGGAGCAGAAGGCCCGCACCCTCGAAGCCCTGGCCGAGGAGAAGGCCGGCCTGGAGGGCGAGGTCGAACAGCTGCGCAGCTTCGAGACCGACTACCGCAGCCGCCTCACCTCCTACATCGAGGGCCAGCTGCGCGAGATCCGCGCCCAGAAGCGCGTCGAGCCCCCCACGCCCACGGCGTGAGCCGAGCCGTCGACGCCGCGCCGGCCCCGCGATCCCCTCGCGCGGGCCGGCGAGCCGTGCTCACCGCCCTCATCGTGGCGGTGCTGGCCTACGCCCTCGACCAGCTGACCAAGTACGCGGTCGAGAGCACGATGCAGCTGGGGGACTCCGTCGCGGTGATCCCCGGGGTGCTGCGCTGGCACTACATCCTGAACCCGGGCGCGGCCTTCTCCATCGGCGAGGACCACACCTGGGTGTTCACCATCATCCAAGCCGTGGTGGCGGTCGCCGCCCTCGTCGGGATCGCCCGCGTGCGCTCGACGCCGTGGGCCCTGGCGCTGGGCGGGCTCGCCGGCGGTGTGCTCGGCAACCTCACGGACCGGCTGTTCCGGCCCCCGGCGTTCGGGCGCGGCCACGTGGTCGACATGATCTCCGTGCCGCACTTCGCGATCTTCAACGTGGCGGACTCGTTCATCGTCTGCTCCGTCATCGGCGTCGCCCTGCTCGTGATGACCGGCCGCCGCCTGGACGGCACACGGGAGGCGTGAGGACATGGGCATGAGACCGGGACTGACCGAGCGGCTCGAGGTCACCGAGGCCGAGGCGGGCCGGAGGGTCGACGCGGTGCTCGCCGACGCGTTCGGCGTCTCCCGCTCGCTGCTGGCGGACTGGTTCTCCCGGGGCCTGGTGCGGGCCGAGTCGCGCTCCGGCCGCCGGGACCGCGTCCTGGCCAAGTCCGCGAAGGCCGTGGCGGGGGAGACCCTCGCCGTCGACGTCCCCGACGACCCCGACCCCCTGGAAGTGAGGGCAGAGCGCGTGGACGCGCTGAGCATCCTGTACGAGGACGAGGACCTGGTGGCCGTGGACAAGCCCACCGGCGTGGCCGCGCACCCCTCGCCGGGCTGGGTCGGGCCCACCGTGGTGGGCGCCCTGGCCGCCCTCGGCTACGACATCACCACCTCGGGCGCCCCTGAGCGCCAGGGGATCGTGCACCGGCTCGACGTCGGCACCACCGGGGTCATGGTCGTGGCCAAGACCGAGCGCGCCTACACGGCCATGAAGGACCAGTTCCGCGAGCGCGTGCCGGAGAAGGTCTACCACGCCGTGGTCCAGGGCATCCCGGACCCGCTGAGCGGCACCGTGGACGCGCCCATCGGGCGGCATCCCGGCCACCACTGGAAGTTCGCGGTGCTCGAGGACGGCCGGCCGTCCGTGACCCACTACGAGACGCTCGAGGTGTTCGGCCGGGCCACCCTGCTCGAGGTCCACCTGGAGACCGGGCGCACCCACCAGATCCGCGTGCACACCTCGGCGCTGCGCCACCCGTGCGTCGGCGACCTCACGTACGGGGCGGATCCGCGCCTGGCGGCCGAGCTCGGGCTGACCCGCCAGTGGCTGCACGCCCACCGCCTGGCGTTCCCGCACCCGGTCACGGGGGAGCCGGTGACGATCACCTCCCCGTATCCGGACGACCTCGCCCACGCCCTGGCGGCGCTGCGCGGCGACGAGGACTGAGCCGGCACCGTCGACGTGACCCCCGTCCCGGTCCGGCCCCGCCGCCCGGGCACCACGAGTAGGCTGGTGCGGCCCCGCCGTCCTCCCCGTCGAAAGGCCCACCCCGCATGACCGTGTCCGCCGACGCCCGCCCCGACGCCGTGAAGGACGGCGGCTTCGTCCACCTGCACACGCACACCGAGTACTCCATGCTCGACGGCGCCGCGAAGCTGGACGACCTGTTCGCCGAGGCCCAGCGGCTGGGCATGGACTCGCTGGCCATCACGGACCACGGCTACCTCTTCGGCGCCTACGACTTCTGGTCCAAGGCGAAGGCGGCGGGCGTCAAGCCGATCATCGGGCTCGAGGCCTACGTGGCCCCCGGGCAGCAGCACCGCACGGACAAGGAGAAGACCCGCTGGGGCGAGCCCCACCAGCGGGGGGACGACGTGTCCGGCGGCGGTGCGTACACGCACATGACGCTGCTGAGCGAGACCACCGAGGGGATGCACAACCTGTTCCGGATGGGCTCGATCGCCTCGCTGGACTCGGTGTACGCCAAGTGGCCGCGGCTGGACCGGGAGCTGCTGAGCCAGTACTCGAAGGGCCTGATCGCCACCACGGGCTGCCCCTCCGGCGAGGTGCAGACGCGCCTGCGCCTGGGCCAGTACCGGGAGGCGATGCAGGCGGCCTCGGACTTCCGGGACATCTTCGGCAAGGACAACTACTACTGCGAGATCATGCACCACGGCCTCGACATCGAGCGCCGGGTGATGACGGACCTGCGCCGGCTCGCCAAGGACCTGGGCCTGCCGTTCGTGGCCACGAACGACCTGCACTACACCCACGAGCACGACGCCAAGGCGCACGAGGCGCTGCTGGCCCTGCAGTCGGGCTCGAAGCTCAACGAGCCCAGCTACGACCAGGGCGGCTCCCGCTTCGCGTTCTCCGGCACCGAGTACTACCTGAAGTCCCCGCGGCAGATGCGCGAGCTCTTCGCGGAGCTGCCCGAGGCCTGCGACAACACGCTGCTCATCGCCGAGCGGTGCGAGGTCGAGTTCGACACGAAGGCCAACTACATGCCGGTCTTCCCCACGCCGGAGGGCGAGGACGAGACCAGCTGGCTCATCAAGGAGGTCGCCTCCGGTCTGGCCTACCGCTACCCGGACGGCGTGCCGGACCACGTGCGCAAGCAGGCGGACTACGAGCTGGACGTCATCATCTCGATGGGCTTCCCCGGGTACTTCCTCGTCGTGGCCGACTTCATCAACTGGGCCAAGGAGAACGGCATCCGGGTGGGCCCGGGCCGCGGCTCGGGCGCCGGATCGATGGTGGCGTACGCGCTGCGCATCACGGACCTGGACCCGCTCAAGCACGGGCTGATCTTCGAGCGGTTCCTCAACCCGGACCGCGTGTCCATGCCCGACTTCGACGTCGACTTCGACGACCGCCGTCGCTCCGAGGTGATCGACTACGTCACCCGCAAGTACGGCGACGAGCGCGTCACCATGATCGTCACGTACGGCACCATCAAGACCAAGCAGGCCCTGAAGGACTCGGCCCGCGTGATGGACCAGCCCTTCTCGATGGGCGAGTCCCTCACCAAGGCGCTGCCGCCGGCGGTGATGGCCAAGGACATCCCGCTCAAGGACATCGAGGACCCCGCGGCCCCGCGCTACGGGGAGGCCGCGCCCTTCCGCGAGCTGATCGCCACGGACCCGGTGGCGAAGGAGGTCTTCGAGACCGCCAAGGGCCTCGAGGGCCTGAAGCGGCAGTGGGGCGTGCACGCGGCCGGCGTGATCATGTCCTCGGTGCCGGTGATCGACGTCATCCCGATCATGCGCCGCCTGCAGGACGGCCAGGTCATCACGCAGTTCGACTACCCGATGGCGGAGTCCCTGGGCCTGATCAAGATGGACTTCCTGGGGCTGCGCAACCTCACGATCATCTCGGACGCGCTCGAGAACGTGAAGGCGAACCAGGGCGTGGACCTGGACCTGGAGACCCTCGACGTGGACGACCCGGCGGCCTACGAGCTGCTGGCCCGCGGTGACACCCTCGGCGTGTTCCAGCTCGACGGCGGGCCCATGCGCTCGCTGCTGAAGATGATGCGCCCGGACAACTTCGAGGACATCTCGGCGACCATCGCCCTGTACCGCCCCGGCCCCATGGGCGCGAACTCGCACACCAACTACGCGCTGCGCAAGAACGGGCAGCAGGAGATCACCCCGATCCACCCGGAGCTGGAGGAGCCGCTGCGGGAGATCCTGGACACCACCTACGGCCTGATCGTGTATCAGGAGCAGGTCATGGCGATCGCCCAGAAGGTGGCGGGCTACTCGCTCGGCCAGGCCGACATCCTGCGCCGTGCGATGGGCAAGAAGAAGAAGTCGGAGCTGGACAAGCAGTACGAGGCGTTCCACCAGGGGATGCTGGACCGCGGCTACTCGGAGGCCGCGGTGAAGGCCCTGTGGGACATCCTGCTGCCCTTCTCGGACTACGCGTTCAACAAGGCGCACTCGGCCGCCTACGGCCTGGTCTCCTACTGGACGGCCTACCTCAAGGCGCACTACCCGGCGGAGTACATGGCCGCGCTGCTCACCTCGGTGGGCGACGACAAGGACAAGCTGGCCATGTACCTCAACGAGTGCCGCCACATGGGCATCACCGTGCTGCCCCCGGACGTGAACGAGTCCCACCTGACCTTCACCCCCGTCGGCCGGGACATCCGCTTCGGCATGGGCGCCGTCCGCAACGTGGGCGCCAACGTGGTCAAGGGCATGGTCCAGGGGCGCGAGGAGAAGGGCTCGTACACGGGCTTCGGCGACTTCCTGGCGAAGGTGCCGCTCGTGGTGTGCAACAAGCGCACCATCGAGTCCATGATCAAGGCCGGCGCCTTCGACTCCCTCGGCTACGCCCGCCGCGCCCTGCTGGCCGTGCACGAGGAGGCCGTGGACGCCACCGTGGCGCAGAAGCGCAAGGAGGACCACGGCGAGTTCACCTTCGACCTGTTCGCGCTCGGCGGCGGCGACGAGGACGACTCCGACGCCGCGGACGGCGTCGCCGTCCCGGACCTGCCGGAGTGGGCCAAGAAGGAGAAGCTCGCGTTCGAGCGCGAGATGCTGGGCCTGTACGTGTCCGACCATCCGCTGCAGGGCCTCGACGGCGTCCTGGCCCAGCACGCCGACGTCCAGATCACCCGCGTCCTCGACGACGACGGGCCCGCCGACGGCGCGATCGTCACCATCGCGGGCCTGATCACCACGCTCGAGCGCCGCATCGCCAAGTCCTCGGGCAACGCGTACGCGCGCTGCGAGATCGAGGACCTCGGCGGCTCGATGGACGTCATGTTCTTCGGCCAGGTGTACGCGCCCATCGCGATGATGCTGGCCGAGGACCTCGTCGTCGCCGTCAAGGGCAGGGTGCAGCGTCGTGACGACGGGTCGGTGTCCCTGTCCGCGATGGAGCTGACCATCCCGGAGCTCTCGGATGGCCCCGGCGGCCCCGTGCGGATCACGCTGCCCGCGTTCAAGGCCACGGAGCAGGTCATGGGCCAGCTGGCGGACGTGCTGCGCACCCACGAGGGCTCCTCGGAGGTGCGGCTGTCCCTGGTGGGCCAGCGTGCCACGCAGGAGTTCCAGCTGGGCCCGCAGTTCCGGGTGAGCCCGAACCCGGCGCTGTTCGGGGACCTCAAGATCCTGCTGGGTCCGGCCTGCCTCGGCTGAGCGGACGTAGCATGGGAGTGCCCCGCCCAGGAGGAGAGAGCTGATGCACTGCCCGTTCTGCCGTCATGAGGACTCGCGCGTGGTGGATTCACGCTCCCTCGACGACGGCTCCGCCATCCGTCGGCGTCGGCAGTGTCAGGCCTGCGGCAAGCGGTTCACCACCATGGAGACCACCGCCCTGACCGTCGTCAAGCGCTCCGGGGTGGCGGAGCCGTTCGACCGCTCCAAGGTGATCAACGGCGTCCGGAAGGCGTGCCAGGGGCGGCCGGTGACGAGCGACGACCTGGCCATGCTCGCCCAGGAGGTCGAGGAGACGGTTCGTGCCACGGGCAACGCCGAGGTGGACGCCCACGACGTCGGCCTGGCCATCCTCGATCCGCTGCGCCGTCTCGACCAGGTGGCCTTCCTGCGCTTCGCCTCCGTCTACCGGGACTTCGAGTCCCTCGACGACTTCGAGGAGGCCATCGCGGAGCTCCGGGCCGGTGACGGGGACGACCGCGGCCGTCCCGCCGTGCAGCCGCGGCTGTTCACCCGCTGACCCGGGCCGATGCGACGGCGCGGCCGGGATCGACGCTGCAGTGGTGCGCACGGCCTCCAGGCGCTACAGTGATCCCCGGGTCGACCTCGGTCGGCCCGGCAAGACCGCCGAGGGCGGTTCCGGAGGGGAAGCCGGAACCGCCCTCGGTGTCTGCGCCCTCAGTTGCCGTCGGCGAGCGAGCCGTGCGCGGCCAGGGCGGCGCCCACGATGCCCGCGTTGTTCTGCAGCTGGGCCGGGACGATCGGGGTGCGCAGGCGCAGCAGCGGCAGGTAGTCGTCCGGCCGCTTGGAGATGCCGCCGCCGACGATGAACAGGTCGGGCGAGAAGATCCGCTCCACGTGGGAGAAGAAGCGCTGCAGTCGCTCGGCGTACTCGGCCCAGCTGAGCTGATCGCGCTCCCGGGCCTTCGCAGAGGCCCGTGACTCGGCCATCACGCCGTCGAGCTCCAGGGAGCCGACCTCGAAGTTCGGGACGAGCATGCCGTCGTGGATCATCGCGCCGCCGATGCCGGTGCCGAGGGTGATCACGTGCACCAGGCCGCGCACGCCCCGCCCGGCCCCGTAGCGGGCCTCCGCGAGGCCGGCCGCGTCGGCGTCGTTGACCACGGTCACGGGGCGGCGCAGGTGCTCCTCGAACGTGCCGCGCAGGTCCGTGCCGATCCACGAGTGGTCGATGTTGTTCGCGGACAGGCACACCCCGTCCTTGACGATCGAGGGGAAGCACACGCCCAGCGGGGCGGAGGGCTTCGGCGCCTTCTCGCGCCCGTCGAGCTCGGCGGTGATGGCCGCCAGGGTCGCCGCCACGGGCTCGGGCATGGCCGGCTGCGGCGTGGGGATGCGGAAGCGGTCCCCGCGCAGGGTGCCCGCCTTCGGCCCCGACCCGAGGCGGACCAGGCCGCCCTTCATGCCGGTCCCCCCGACGTCGATGCCGATCGTCGTGGGGTATTTGGAGGAGCGCTGGGCGGTGCTGGTGTGCGTCGTCACGGCCCCCAGCTTAGTGCCGAGTCACGGCAGCGTGAGAATCTCCGCGCCGTCGTCCGTGACCACGATCGTGTGCTCGAACTGCGCGGTGCGACGGCGGTCGCGGGTCACCACGGTCCAGCCGTCGTCCCACTGGTCCCACTCGATCGTGCCGAGGGTGAGCATCGGCTCGATGGTGAACACCATGCCGGGCACGAGCAGGCGGTCGTGGGCCGGGGCCGCGTCGTAGTGGGGGATCACGAGGCCGGAGTGGAAGTCCACGCCCACGCCGTGGCCGATGAAGTCGCGCACCACGCCGTAGCCGAAGCGCTTGGCGTAGGACTCGATGGCGCGGCCGATCACGTTGACCTGACGGCCGGGCTTCACGGCGCGGATGCCGCGGCGCAGGGCCTCCTCGGTGCGCTCGACGAGCAGCCGGGACTCCTCGTCCACGTCGCCGACCAGGTAGGTGCGGTTGTGGTCCCCGTGGACGCCGTCCAGGTACGCGGTGATGTCCAGGTTGACGATGTCCCCGTCCTCCAGGACGGTGCCGTCCGGGATGCCGTGGCAGATGACCTCGTTGATCGAGGTGCAGATGGACCGCGGGAAGCCGCGGTAGCCCAGGCAGGACGGGTAGGCGCCGCGCTCCACGAGGAAGGCGTGCGCGATCCGGTCCAGCTCGTCCGTGGTGACGCCCGGGCGGATGTGGGCGGCGGTGTGCTCCATGGCCTGCGCGGCCAGGCGGCCGGCGGCGCGGATCCGCTCGATGCCGGCGGCGTCGTAGACGTCCGAGGCGTTGCCCTCGTCCGGGGTGGCCTTGCCGACGTACTCGGGGCGCGGGATCGCGGCC
>NZ_JASDCZ010000005.1:0-39529 GCF_030407635.1 Micrococcus sp. APC 4021 | reverse complement strand
GCCGCCGCCTTCCGCTCCCCCACCGCCATCGGGCCCGAGGCCAAGACCACGCACCACGACCTCGTCACCGTGCACGACCGACACACCGAGGCCCGGCTCGTCGCCGCGCTCACGACGGCGGTCCCCGGCTCCGGCGTGCTCGGCGAGGAGCTCGGGGCGCAGGCCGGCACCGGTGAGGCCGCCCGGCTGACCTGGATCGTCGACCCCATCGACGGCACCTCCAACTTCACACACGGCTTCGCGATGTTCTCGGTGTCCCTGGCCGCCGAGGTCGACGGCGAGGTGGTGGCCGGCGTCGTGCTGGACCCCGTGGGCCGGCTGGCGTTCTCCGCCGACGCGGACGGCGCCTACCTCACCCGCGGCGACGGGCCGGAGCGCCCGCTGGCCGAGGTCGGCCGGCCGGCGCCGGCCGGCGGCGAGCGCGCCCAGAACCTCGTGACCTCCTACCCGGCGGGCGAAGCGATCGCGCGCGAGGGCGAGGACGCGCTGCGCCGCTTCGGGCGGCTCGTGACCGCCCACGCGACCGTGCGCCGCACCGTCTCCGGCGCCCTCGAGCTCGCCCACACGGCGGCGGGCTGGGCCGACGCCGCGCTGTACGTGGACACCAAGCCCTGGGACGTCGCGGCAGGGCAGCTGATCCTGCGCCGCGCCGGGGGCAGGTGGCTCACACCGGACCCGGCCGCGCCGTCGTCGGGCCGGCTCGTCGACGACGGCCCGCGCGCCCACACGTGCCCGTTCGCGCTCGCCGTCGCCCCGGGCCGCGAGGCGCCGACGACGGCGGCGGTGCTGGGTGACATCGTCGCCTCGCGGGCGACCGACCATGTATAGAGTGGATGTGAGCCCGATCTCAGCGCCGCGCCCGACGGCGCCCGTCCCGGCATGCCAGGAGGCCCCGATGACCCAGCAGCACCATGACACCGCCGACGCCCCGTCGATGCAGCGCCCCGATCCGGTCGCGGAGCCCGGGGACCACCTGATGTTCGAGCACCCGGACGGTGAGGCCGTCCTGGTGCTGGACGAGGACCAGGTCTGGCGACTGCTGCGCCGTGTGCGCCACGCGCGCCTCGGGCTGGCCGTGGACGGGCGGCCGGACATCGTGCCGGTGAACGTGCGGGCCCACGACGGCGCCATCTACTTCCGCACCGCGCCCGGCTCGAAGCTCGCCGAGCTCACGGTGAACCCGCGCGTCGTGGTGCAGGCCGACGGGATCCTGGCCGACCAGGCCTGGTCCGTGCTCGTGCACGGCACCGCGCGACGCCTGGACACGGAGGCGGAGATCGCGGAGGCCGAGTCCCTCGGCATCGAGCCGTGGGTGCCGACGCTGAAGGACTTCTACGTCCGCGTGGACGTCCAGCGCGTGTCCGGCCGCCACTTCGTGTTCGGCCCGCACCCCGAGCGCAACGAGTCCCAGACCGACTGAGCCGGTGACCGGGCCGGGAAGGCTCAGGGACGCGCCGGGGGCTGCGCGCCGTCGCCGCCCGCCGGGGGCTGCCCGCCGCCGGGACCGCCCATCCCGCCCTGCTCCTGCTCGGTGGTGGTGTCGATCGGGACGTCGATGGTGATGGCGAAGCCCTTGTCCACGGAGCCCGTGATCTGCGGCAGCTGTGTCTCGTAGCCGTCCGAGAAGACGTTGTCCGTCTCGAGGCTGACCTTGGCGAAGTTCTCCGTGGACCCGTCGTAGGCCGAGGTGGCGTAGACCTGTGAGGACTGCTCCGCGGGCATGGCGATCTGGGAGGTGAGGACGTTGTTCGTCGCGTCCGTGATGGACGCCTTGTCCGGGAACACCTCGAAGTGCAGGTGGGGCCACCGGCCGGCGTAGCAGCCGGGCCACACCGTGGTGAAGGTGACCGTGCCGTCGTCGCCCACCACCTGGACGCCGCGCAGGTAGGTCTCCTCCGTGGTGCCGTCCGAGTACATCGAGTAGCGGCCCTGCGCGTCGGCGTGCCAGAGGTATACGGCGGCGCCGGTCATGGCGGCGTCGCCGTTGGTCATGTCGATCACGTTCATCGTCACCGTGAGCGGGACACCCTCGGCGACGGTGCCCGCCGGGTGGCGGGCCGCGTCGAGAGGCCAGCATGGCAACGAACGCCAGACGTTTCCGTGAGATCGGCGGGATGGTTCCAGGACGTCTTCTGGGAGGTTTCTGACACGGCCGGGACGCCCGCAACCGCCCCGGCGCCGTCGACATGGAGGGCCATGTCCCTGGTGACCGGGTCGGTCCGCGCGTGCCCTCGGCCCGGCTCCCTTGACGCCCGAGTCCGGCTTCTTCGCCACGGAGACAGCTCCGTGGCCGTGGTCCACCTCGTCACCGCACTGCGCACGCACCGCCCGCAACTCGAGTTCCCACAGGTGCACGCCAACCCCACCCCGGGCGGCCTTGCGCCACCGCGCTCGTGGCACGAGTGTTGAACGTCGGGCTGCCGCCGGGGCGGGGCAGGACTACGAGCCGCTCGAGGCCCGCGGCCCCCGCTGAGCCGCGCCGGGCCGCCTCAGACCTCCGGGGCCTCCCCCAGGTGGGTCGGCGCCCACATCGCCAGGCGGGTCTGCACCACCACGACGTTCGGCCCGTCCGCCTGGAACGCGCGCTCGAGCGCGCCGCGCACGTCCTCCACTCCCACCGTCTCGGCGGGCACGCCGAAGGAGGCGGCGAGGGCCTGGAAGTCCGGCCTGTCGAGCTCGGTGGCCGTGGCCTTGCCGAACGCGCCCTCCATGTACTCGCGCAGGATGCCGTATCCGCCGTCGTCGATGATCAGCCACGTCACCGCCGCACCGTGCTGCCGGGCGGCCGCGAGCTCGGCGAGGGAGTACATCGCCGAGCCGTCGCCGGCGACGGCGAGCACGCGCCCCTCGATCCCCGTGCGACCCTGGTGGGCCAGGCCCACCGCGCCGCCGAACGCGGCCGGGAACCCGTAGCCGAGCCCCCCGGCGCCCTGCGCCGAGTGGAACTCGCCGTCCTGCGCGTCCCAGCAGTTCCACGCCCAGTATGCGGCGATGGTCATGTCCCAGTACGTCTGCATGGTCGACGGGACGGCGGCCCGGATGTCCGCCAGGAGCCGGCGCTCCACGCCGAGGTCCTGGGCATCGAGCCGGGCGCCGATCCGTGCGTTGACGTCGGCGACCACCTCGGCCGGGGTGCGGCCGTGCCAGACGGCGGCGTCCTGCGCCACCGAGCCCGACTCGCGCAGCGCCGCGGCGAGGGCCTCGAGCGCCTGGCCGGCGTCGGCGCGCACACCCAGCGTGGGATGGTTGGTCTCCAGCACACGCGGCTCCGCGTCCACCTGGATGAGGCGGCCGCGCGGCTCGAGCGTGAAGTAGTTGGAGGTGACCTCACCGAGCGAGGAGCCCACCACGAGCAGCACCTCCGCGTCCTCGAGCAGGTCCGTGACGAGGCGGTCCTCCACCCAGCCGCCGAGGCTGAGCGGGTGCCCCCACGGGAAGGCGGTGTTGCCGCCCGGCGAGCAGACCACGGGCGCCTGGAGCAGCTCCGCGACCTCCCGCAGGCTCTCCATCGCGGCCCGGCCGGAGCGGCGCACACCGCCGCCGGCCACGATCGCCACCCGCCCGGCCCCGCGCAGCCAGCGCACGGACTCGGCCACGAGCTCGGCGCGCGGCGGATGGTCGTAGGGCACGGCCAGGGCGTCCTCGACCGGGGGCACCATCACCTCGCCGAGCAGCACGTCCTGCGGGATCTCGACCCACACCGGCCCCTGCGGCACGGTGACGGCCTCGGCCCACGCGTCCTGGATCGCGGACGGGATGCCCGAGGCGTGGTGCACCGTGAACTGGGCCTTGGTGACGTTGCGGGCCGAGGCCTTCTGGTCGTCCAGCTGGTGCAGCATGCCCTTGCGCCGGGCGCCGAGCCCGGACAACGGGATCTGCGAGGCGATCACCAGCATCGGCACGCCCGTGGCGTAGGCCTCCTGCAGGCCGGCCAGCGAGGTGAGCGCGCCGGGACCGGTGGAGAGGAACAGCACCCCGACCTCGCCGGTGGCCCGGGCGTACCCGTCGGCGGCGAAGGCGGCGTTGTTCTCCACGCGGTTCGAGACGAACTCCAGCGGGGAGCGGGACAGGGCGTCGAAGAGGCCCAGGGCGTGCTGGCCCGGGATGCCGAAGACCGTCCGCGCGCCCAGGGCGTGGAGCGTCTCCACGGCCAGGTCGCCGCCGTTGCGCCGCGGGGCCGCCGTCGTCGTCTGCTCGTCGGTCATCGGCCCGGCTCCTCACCGGCGGCCGCGCGGGTGGCGCGGCGGTCGGCCATCAGGGAGATGAGGTCGTAGGCCACATGGGAGGCGGCGACGCCGGTCAGCTCGGCGTGGTCGTAGGCCGGGGCCACCTCCACCAGGTCTGCGCCCACGATGTCGAGCCCGCGCAGCCCACGCAGGATCTCGAGCAGCTCGCGGCTCGTGATGCCGCCGGCCTCGGGGGTGCCGGTGCCCGGCGCGTGCGCGGGGTCGAGGACGTCGATGTCCACCGAGATGTAGAGCGGCCGACCCCCGATGCGCTGGCGCAGCTGGTCCACGATCTCGTCCACGCCCTGACGGAACACGTCCGAGGAGGTGACGATGCCGAAGCCCATGCGGTGGTCGTCGTCGAGGTCCTTCTTGCCGTAGAGCGGACCGCGCGTGCCCACATGCGAGATGGCCTCGGTGTCCAGGATCCCCTCCTCCACGGCGCGGCGGAACGGCGTGCCGTGGGTGTACTCGGCGCCGAAGTAGGTGTCCCACGTGTCCAGGTGGGCGTCGAAGTGCAGCAGGGCCACGGGCTCGCCGGCGCGGGCGGAGGCGGCGCGCAACAGCGGCAGCGCGATGGTGTGGTCGCCGCCGATGGTCATGAGCGAGGAGCCGTCCTCGGTGAGGTCCATCGCGTCCTGCTGGATCGCCTCGATGGCCTCGCCGATGTCGAACGGGTTCACCGCCATGTCCCCGGCGTCCACCACCTGGGCCTGCGCAAAGGGCGAGGTGTTCGTGGCGGGGTTGTACGGGCGCAGCAGCCGCGAGGACTGCCGCACGTGGCCGGACCCGAAGCGTGCACCGGGGCGGTAGGAGACGCCGGCGTCGAACGGCACGCCGACCACCTTGATCTCCGGGGCGACGCCGGCCGCGGCCGCCTCGTCCAGGCGCGGCAGCAGCGCGTAGGTGGGGGCGCCGCCGTAGCGGGGCACGAGGGCGGAGTTCACGGGGCCGAGGCGGCCGTTGTCCTCGACGCGGGGGATCTCGAGCATCTGGATGTCCTCTCTGGGCGGTTCGGTTCGGTCTGGTCGGTCTGGTCTGTCCGGTGTGGGCGCGCCGGACGGGGTCACGCGTGGCCCACGAGGGTCCACAGCACGACGGCGGGGCGGTCGTCCGGATTGGCCCACGAGTGAGGCTCGCGGCCGGGGAGGGTGACGGTGTCCCCCTCCTCCAACAGGTGCACGGCCTCGGTGGTCCGCAGCTCGAGGCGGCCGGTGACCACGTGCACCGCCTCCACGCGGCAGTCCACGGTGTACAGCTCCGCCTCCCCGCGGCCGCGCGGCGCGATGTCAGCGCGCAGGATCTGCAGGTCGCGACTGCCGCGCGGGGTGATCAGGCGCTCGCGGATGCCCTCGCCGCCGAGGTTGACCGCGGGGGCGTCGGCGAGGCGCACGACCGTCACCTCGGGCGCGTCCAGGACGTCGCCCGGGCTCGCGCCGAGCACCTGGCACAGGGTCACGAGCGTGCTCACGGACGGGCTCGTCAGGTCCCGCTCGAGGCGGGAGAGGAAGCCCTTGCTGACGCCGGCCGCCTCGGCCAGCTGGGCCACGGTGAGCCGCCGCGCCTCGCGCAGCGCACGCAGCCGACGGCCGATCAGCGCCTGGCCCGGCGCGGTCTCGAGCGGGAGGGCCTTCATCGCGCTCCTCCCGACGTCGGCCAGGCGACATCGCCGATGTCCCCCTGGACGACATGTTGTCTGATAAGCAACATGTGTTTACCGTAGACCCGGTTCGTGTGATCGGCAACACGCCGATCACTCCTGTCCCGCCGCGGCGCCCCCGCATCCGGCGCCCCGGATCCCCTCGCCCCAAGGACCGCCCGTGACCCTCAACCTGACCATCGTCGCCGTTTACCTGGTCGGCATGCTCGCCTTCGGCTGGTGGGGCAAGGCCCGCGCCGCCAGCTCGGAGGACTACCTCGTGGCGGGCCGCCGTCTCGGGCCGGTGCTGTTCACCGGCACCATGGCCGCCGTCGTGCTCGGCGGCGCCGCCACCGTGGGCGGCGTCGGCCTGGGGTACGAGTTCGGGCTCTCCGGCGCGTGGCTCGTGGCCGCCATCGGCGTCGGCGTGCTCATCCTGTCGGTGGCGTTCGCCCCGATCCTGGCCCGCCTAAAGATCTACACCGTCTCGCAGATGCTGCGCCTGCGGTACGGCCGCGGCGGGGCCTCGCACGCCTCCTCCTTCGTGATGCTCGCCTACACGCTCATGCTCGCCGCCACCTCCACGGGCGCCTACGCGTCGATCTTCGTGGTGCTCTTCGGCTGGGACCGCTGGCTGTCCGTCCTGGTGGGCGGCGGCATCGTGCTGGCCTACTCAGTGCTCGGCGGCATGTGGTCCATCACCCTGGCCGACATGGCCCAGTTCCTCATCATGACCATCGGCCTGTTCGCCCTCATGCTCCCCCTCTCCCTGGCCAAGGCCGGCGGCTGGAGCGCCATGCAGGAGCGCCTGGGCGCCGAGTTCTTCAGCTGGGACGGGATCGGCGTGCAGTCGATCGTCACCTACTTCGTGATCTACACCCTCGGCCTGCTGATCGGCCAGGACGTCTGGCAGCGCGTGTTCACGGCCCGCTCCCCCCGCGTGGCGCAGATCGGCGGCGCCACCGCGGGCCTGTACTGCATCGTGTACGGCGTCGCGGGCGCCGTGATCGGCATGGCCGCCCGCACGGTCACCGCGGACATCGCCACCCAGGACGACGTGTTCGCGTGGGTCGCCCAGAACCTGCTGCCCGTCGGCGTCGGCGGCGTGGCCCTGGCGGCCGCCGTTGCGGCCATGATGTCCACCGCCTCGGGCGCGATCATCGCGGCCTCGACCGTGATGCGCACCGACATCCTCCCGATCCTCCGCGGCGAGGCGACCGCCGCCGAGGACGGCGCCGTCGCCGAGGACGCGGCCACGCAGACCGCGGCGGAGCTCGCCTCGAACCGCGGCTGGGTGCTGCTGCTCGGCGCCGTCGTGCTGGGGCTGGCGATCGTCGTCCCGGACGTGGTGGCGGCCCTGACCATCGCGTACGACATCCTCGTGGGCGGCCTGTTCGTCGCGATCGTCGGCGGCCTGGTGTGGAAGCGCGGCACCGGCACGGCGGCCCTGTGGTCCATGGTGGTCGGGACGGCGGGCACCCTCGGCACCATGGGCTGGCTCGAGCTGAACGCGGCCGAGCCCTTCGAGGGCGTCTTCGCGAACGAGCCGATCTACGTCGGCCTGGCCGCCTCCGCCGTCGTGTACGTCCTCCTCAGCCTGATGACCCGGCCCACCGACCCCGCGGTCCTCGAGGCCTGGCGGGTGCGCTCCCGCCACGGCGTCGACGCCGCGGTCTGAGAGTGCCTCTGGCCGACGACCCCGGGGCCTGTGATCCTCCGACGCCCGCACGATGGCCGAGGCCACGTGGTGCGGCGGGCGGCGGCGGGCGACCCTTCCCGCGGGCTCCCCCCGGCCCCTAGTGTCTCCGTACAGCCTGAGACCGGGACTCCCCCTCGGGCTCGCCCCGTCTCTCGCCCCACCTGGGGCCTCGCTGGAGACAGAAAGGCAACAGTTCTCATGACCACCAAGAACCGCGCCGTGGCATTCCACGGCATCAAGGACGTGCGCGTCGACGAGCTGGACTTCCCCAAGCTGGAGATGCCCGACGGCTCCGCCGCGCCGCACGGCGTCATCCTCAAGATCGTCGCGACCAACATCTGCGGCAGCGACCTGCACATCTACCGCGGGTCCTTCCCCGCCCCCGAGGGCATGGTGCTGGGTCACGAGATGACCGGCCAGGTGCTGGAGGTCGGCAGCGACGTCCAGTTCCTGCAGGAGGGCGACCTCGTCTCCGTGCCGTTCAACGTGGCCTGCGGCCGTTGCCGCAACTGCCGCGCCGGCCGGACCGAGATCTGCGAGACCGCCAACCCGGACCAGGCCTGCGCCGCCTACGGCTTCAATCTGGGCGGCTTCCAGGGCGGGCAGGCCGAGTACCTGTTCGTGCCGTACGCCGACTTCCAGCTGCTGCGCTTCCCGGACCAGGAGCAGGCGATGGAGAAGATCCTGGATCTCGCCGTGCTCTCGGACATCCTGCCCACGGCGTTCCACGGTCTCATGTCGGCCGGCGCCAAGCCCGGCTCCACCGTCTACATCGCCGGCGCCGGCCCTGTGGGCCGGTGCGCCGCGGCCGCCGCTCGGCTGCTGGGCGCCTCGTGCATCATCGTGGGCGACCAGGACGCCTCGCGGCTGGAACTGGTGCGCAAGCACGGCTGCGAGACCATCGACCTCTCCGCCACGGAGAACCTGCAGGACGCCGTGAACGACATCCTCGGCGAGCCGATGGTGGACTGCGCGGTGGACTGCGTCGGCTCCGAGGCCCACGGCCTGGGCTCCGCGTCCGATGAGATGCAGCCGATCGCCGCCGTGAACCAGGTCCTGGACATCACCCGTCCGGGCGGCGCCACGGGCATCATCGGCATCTACGGGCCGAACCCGATCGCGGAGACGAAGGCCGAGCAGGAGGGCACCTTCCCGGTGGACTTCGGCAAGGCCTGGATCAAGTCGCCCCACATCATCGGCGGCCAGGCGCCCATCATGCGCTACAACCGTCAGCTGATGATGTCGATCCTGTGGGACCGGATGCCGTACCTGACGGAGATGGTCAACCCGCGCGTGATCACCCTGGACGAGGCACCCCAGGCCTATGCGGAGTTCGACCAGGGGTCCCTGGAGAAGTTCGTCATCGACCCCCACGGCATGATCGCCCGCTGAGCGGTCCGCCCCCGGAGGCACGACGGCGCCCCTCACCTGCCCGCGCAGGTGAGGGGCGCCGTCGTCGTCCGCGGATCATGCCGCGTGCAGCAGCGTGGCGGTGATCCCGAGGCCCGCCAAGCCCACCACCAGCGCGACCATGCAGGCCACCGACGCCAGGGCCGGCCGGGCCTGCTCCCGCGCGATTCCGTCCGCCTGCGCCACGTAGCGCCGGCGCTGCGTGGCCAGCACCGCCGCCCCGCCGACGGCCGCCACCACCGCGGGCCCGAACGCCCACGCGCCGACGGCCGGCCACCACCTCAGGAACGTGAGGCTGAGGACGCTCAGCGCCAGGACCGTGCGGCCCCAGCTCATCACGGTGCGCTCGGGCTGCAGCCCCGGGTCGTGATGCAGACGCATCGCCTCAGCCCCGCGGCAGGACGACGGCGGCCAGCAGCACCACGACCGCCAGTACGACGCCCCCCGCCAGGACCGGGACGATCAGCGGCAGCGGCAGCGGACGGCCGCGGCGCATCGCCCGCTCCACCCGGAGCCAGCGCACACCCGCGCCCAGGGCGAGCAGCGCCGCCAGGACGAGCAGCACCGTGCTCAGCACCACCCGGACCGGCGGCGCGAAGAGGGCGCCGGTGAACGCCTCCACCGCGACCCCGCCGGCCAGCAGCGCCAGCGCCGTCCGGACCCAGGCCAGGAACGTGCGCTCATTGGCAAGCGTGAACCGGGGGTCCGGCTCCACCCCGCCCGCCAGGAGGCGGTGCTGCCAGGCCGGCCGGCCGCCGTCGTGGGCGGCGGCCTCGGGGCCGTCGGGGGTCTCTGCTGCGTCCATGCGGCCATGGTAGCGACGGCGTAGACTGGCGGGTCGGGCGCGCGCCCGGCCGCCGTGGTCCGCGGCGGCGGCGCCCGTCTCCGCCTGCCCATCCGATGGAGCCCCATGAGCCCCGCCCACACCGCCACTCCTGCGGCACGCCCCGAGCCGACCCGCGAACAGGTCCGACGCTGGCGCCGCTACCTCGCCGACGAGATCGCCGAGGGTCAGATCTACCGCGACATCGCCGCCCGCAAGGACGGCGTGGAGCGCGACATCCTGCTCGGCCTCGCCGAGGCCGAGCGCCGCCACGAACAGCACTGGCGGGCCCTCCTGGGTGGGCACGCCGAGAACCCGCCGCGCCCCTCCCTGCACCGCATCCTGCTGCGCTGGCTCGCGCGGATCTTCGGCTCCGTGTTCGTGCTGGCCCTGGCCCAGCGCGCCGAGTCGGACACTCCCTACGCGGAGGACCAGGACGCCCCCGAGGGCATGGTGGCGGACGAGGCCATCCACGAGGAGGTCGTGCGCGGCCTCGCCGCCCGGGGTCGCGAGCAGCTGGCCGGCAACTTCCGCGCCGCCGTCTTCGGCATGAACGACGGGCTGGTCTCCAACCTGGCGCTCGTGATGGGCATCGGCGCGACGGGCGTGGCGCCGTCCGTCGTGCTGTTCACCGGCGTGGCCGGCCTGCTGGCGGGCGCGCTGTCCATGGCGGCCGGCGAGTACGTCTCGGTGCGGTCCCAGCGGGAGCTGCTCGAGGCCTCCTCCCCCACCCAGATCACCCTCGAGGCGGCCCAGCACCTGGACCTGGACCACAACGAGCTCACGCTCGTCTACCTGGCCCGCGGCATGACGCCCGAGGACGCCGAGCACCGCGCGCTCGAGCGCCTCGGCTATCTCACGTGCGACTGCAACCCGCAGTTCTCCGCCCGTCCCGACGGCTCCCAGGGGCCGGTGGACCACTCGGACTCCTTCGCGGAGATCGGCTCGGCGTGGAGCGCCTCCCTGTCCAGCTTCGCGTTCTTCGCCTCCGGCGCACTCATCCCGATCCTGCCGTACATCTTCGGCATGTCCGGGCTGTGGGCCCTGGGCCTGGCGGCGGCGATGGTGGGCGTGGCCCTGCTCTTCACCGGCGGTGTGGTCGGGCTGCTGTCCGGCTCCTCACCGCTGGCTCGGGGCCTGCGCCAGCTCGCGATCGGCTTCGGCGCCGCTGCCGTGACGTACGTGCTCGGCCTGCTCTTCGGCGCGAACGTGGGCTGACGGGC
This sequence comes from Micrococcus sp. APC 4021, assembly GCF_030407635.1. Taxonomy (NCBI): domain Bacteria; kingdom Bacillati; phylum Actinomycetota; class Actinomycetes; order Micrococcales; family Micrococcaceae; genus Micrococcus; species Micrococcus sp. APC 4021. Next base: position 28,509 of record NZ_JASDCZ010000005.1, on the reverse strand, counting down.
GCCCACCGCCTGCTCCGCCCCGCACAGCACACGGCCCCTGCCCCTCAGGACGAGGGACAGGGGCCGTGGTGCATCCGCCTGCCGGTGCGGAGCGCCGGCATCGGCGCCCCCCACCGCGGGATCAGGCCTGGGCCTGCAGGATCTCCCGCATGAGCTGGGCGGTCTCGGACGGGGTCTTGCCGACCTTCACGCCCGCGGCCTCGAGGGCCTCCTTCTTGGCCTGCGCGGTGCCGGCGGAGCCGGAGACGATGGCGCCGGCGTGGCCCATGGTCTTGCCCTCCGGGGCGGTGAAGCCGGCCACGTAGCCGACGACCGGCTTGGTGACGTTGGCCTTGATGAACTCGGCCGCACGCTCCTCGGCGTCGCCGCCGATCTCGCCGATCATCACGATGGCCTGGGTGTCCGGGTCGGCCTCGAACGCCTCGAGGGCGTCGATGTGGGTGGTGCCGATGATCGGGTCGCCGCCGATGCCGATGGCGGTGGAGAAGCCGAAGTCACGCAGCTCGTACATCATCTGGTAGGTCAGCGTGCCGGACTTGGACACGAGGCCGATGGGGCCGGAGCCGGTGATGGTGGCCGGGGTGATGCCGGCCAGGGCCTCGCCCGGGGTGATGATGCCGGGGCAGTTCGGGCCGATGATGCGGGTCTTCGGCTTCCCGTCCTCGCCGGTCTTCGACTGCGACAGGGCGAAGAACTCGGCGGAGTCCTGCACCGGGATGCCCTCCGTGATGACCACGAGCAGCGGGATCTCGGCCTCGATGGCCTCGATCGCCGCGTCCTTGGCGAAGGCCGGCGGCACGAAGGCCACGGACACGTCCGCGCCGGTCTTCTCCATGGCCTCCTTGACGGTGCCGAAGACGGGCAGCTCGACGGCGTTGCCGTCCTTGTCCTCGTGGGACACGGTGGTGCCGGCCTTGCGGGCGTTCACGCCGCCCACGATGTTCGTGCCGGCCTTGAGCATGAGGCGGGTGTGCTTGGTGCCCTCGCCGCCGGTGATGCCCTGGACGATGACCTTGGAGTCCTTGTTCAGGTAGATCGACATAGCTGTTTCCTCAGTCTTTCCGAACGGTCAGTTCGCGGAGTGGGCGAGCTCGGCGGCCTTGTCGGCGCCCTCGTCCATGGTGGCGGCCAGGGTGACGAGCGGGTGGTTCGCCTCCTGCAGGATGCGGCGGCCCTCCTCCACGGCGTTGCCGTCCAGGCGCACGACCAGCGGCTTGGTGGCGGTGTCACCCAGGATCTCGAGGGCCTTGACGATGCCGTTCGCGACCTGGTCGCACGCGGTGATGCCGCCGAAGACGTTCACGAACACGGACTTGACCTGCTCGTCGCCCAGGATGACGTCGAGGCCGTTGGCCATGACCTCGGCGTTGGCGCCGCCGCCGATGTCCAGGAAGTTGGCCGGCTTCACGCCGCCGTGCTGCTCGCCGGCGTACGCGACGACGTCGAGGGTGGACATCACGAGGCCGGCGCCGTTGCCGATCACGCCGACCTGGCCGTCCAGTTTCACGTAGTTGAGGCCGTTGGCCTTGGCCTTGGCCTCCAGCGGGTCCTCGGTGCGCTCGTCGACGAGGGCGGCGTGGTCCTCGTGGCGGAACGCCGCGTTGTCGTCGAGGGAGACCTTGCCGTCCAGGGCGAGGATCGTGCCGTCGCCGGTCTTCACCAGCGGGTTCACCTCGACGAGGGTGGCGTCCTCCTTCTCGAAGACCTCCCAGAGCTTCTGGATGACCTCGGCGACGTCGGCGCGCAGCTCCTCGGGGAAGCCCGCCTCGGCGACGATCTTCTGGGCGGTCTCGGCGTCGATGCCGGTCAGCGCGGAGACGGGCACCTTGGCGAGGGCCTCGGGGCGCTCCTCGGCCAGCTGCTCGATCTCCATGCCGCCCTCGACCGAGCACATGGCCAGGTAGGTGCGGTTGGCGCGGTCCAGCAGCACGGAGAAGTAGTACTCCTCGGCGATGTCGGCGCCCTGGGCGATCATGACCCGGTGCACGGTGTGGCCCTTGATGTCCATCCCCAGGATGGCCTTGGCGTGCTCGTAGGCCTCGTCGGCCGTCTTGGCGACCTTCACGCCGCCGGCCTTGCCGCGGCCGCCGACCTTCACCTGCGCCTTGACGACGGTGACGCCGCCGATCTTCTCCGCGGCCGCCTTGGCCTCGTCCGGGGTCTGCGCAACGATGCCGGCCAGCACGGGGACGCCGTGCGCCTCGAACAGATCGCGCGCCTGGTACTCATACAGGTCCACGGTGGTGTGTCCTTCTTGGTCGAAGACAGGGTCTGCCGGCCTCGCCCGCGGGCGCGGCCGACGTCGACGCCCCCTCCGTGGCCGGGCCGGGCACGGGGGCACAGCGGGGCGGCGGACGGCGGCGTTCCACGGCTCACTCTAGTCCACACCCCGGAGAGACCGGGGAGTCGGCGGGCCGGTCCCGTCAGCCCTCGACCTTCGTCAGCGGGGCGTAGCGCAGCAGCAGCCGCTTCTGCGCCCCGGTGGCGTCGAAGGTGACGGTCGCGACGGTCTTGTCCCCCGCGCCCGCGACGGCGTCCACACGCCCCTCGCCGAAGGTCGCGTGGGAGACGCGGTCGCCCGGGCTGAGCGCCACGATCTCCTTCTGCGGCTGCACCCGGCTCGGCGCCTTCCCGCGCACCACGGCGGAGGGCACCGTGAGGTCCGCCGGCTCGTCCCCGCGGGTGAGGCGCTGGGGCCGCGCGCCGTCGTCGTCCCGGGACCGCCAGGCCGGTCGCCCGCCGCCGAACCGCCCCGCGTAGCGCGAGGTGCCGGCGCCGGTCAGGCTCAACGACCCGGCCGAGCGCGTGGTGCCCTCCCGCTCCCAGTCGATGAGCGTCTCCGGGATCTCCCCGAGGAACTGGCTGGGCGGGTTGAACTGGTGCTGGCCCCACAGCGAGCGTGCCTCGGCGCGTGTCAGGAACAGGCGACGGCGGGCGCGCGTCAGGCCCACGTAGGCCAGACGGCGCTCCTCCGCGAGCTCCTTCTCGTCCGTCATCGAGCGGGCGTGCGGGAACACCCCGTGCTCCATGCCCGTCAGGAACACCACGGGGAACTCGAGGCCCTTGGCGGTGTGCAGCGTCATGAGCGTGACCTGGCCCTGCTGCTCGGCGAGCGCCTCGCCCTCCACGTCCGGGGCCGTGGGCAGCTGGTCTGCGTCCGCCACGAGCGCCACCTGCTCGAGGAAGTCGGACAGGGTGCCGTCCGGATGCGTCGTCTCGAAGGAGCGGACGACGGCGACGAGCTCGCCGAGGTTGTCCGCGCGGGACTCGTCCTGCACGTCCTCGGACTCGCGGAGGGCGGCCAGCATCCCGGACTGCTCGAGGACGGCCTCCAGGACGGTGGCCGGGCCGGCGGACTCGGCGACCTGGCCGAGGTCGTCCATCATCTGCACGAAGCCGCGGACGGCCTTGAGCGAGCGGGCGGCCATGCCGGGAGCGTTCTCGGCGTCGCGCAGGGCCGCGGAGAACGTGGAGCGGTTCCGCTCGGCCCACGCGGCGACGGCGCCCTCGGCCCGGTCCCCGATGCCCCGCTTGGGCTCGTTGAGGATGCGGCGCACGTTGACGTCGTCGTCGGGGTTGACGATCACCCGCAGGTAGGCGAGCGCGTCCTTGATCTCCTTGCGGTCGTAGAAGCGCGTGCCGCCGATGACCCGGTACGGGATGCCGCGCGTCACCAGCCGCTCCTCGAGCGCACGGGACTGCGCGTTGGTCCGGTAGAACACGGCGACGTCGGCCGGGCGGATCCCGTCCTCGTCCTGCAGCCGGTCGATGGTGGTGGCGATCCACTCCGCCTCGGCGGACTCGTTCTCCGCGGCGTAGCCGACGATCGCGGGGCCCTCCCCCTCGGCCGTCCACAGGCGCTTGGGACGGCGGTCCGGGTTGCGCTCGATCACCGCGTTGGCGGCGTCCAGGATGGTCTGCGTGGAGCGGTAGTTCTGCTCGAGCTTGATGGTGACGGCGTCCGTGAAGTCCTGCTCGAACTCGACGATGTTGCGGATGTCCGCGCCGCGGAACGCGTAGATGGACTGGTCCGAGTCGCCGACGACCGTCAGCTCGCCGCCGGGGGTCTCCACGCCCTCGGGGTCACCCGCCGGGCCGGCGAGGAGCCGGATCAGGCGGTACTGGGCGTGGTTGGTGTCCTGGTACTCGTCCACGAGGACGTGGCGGAACCGGCGGCGGTAGTTGTCCAGCACGCGCGGGAACGCCTCGAACATGTGGACCGTCACGCCGATCAGGTCGTCGAAGTCCAGGGCGTTGGCCTGGCGCAGGCGGGCCGTGTAGTCCCGGTAGACGGCGGCGACGGCGCGGCCCCACGGGTCCCCCTCGGCCACGGTGGCGGCGTAGTCGTCCGCCTCCACGAGCTCGTTCTTCAGGGAGCTGATGCGGTTCAGCAGGGCCTTGGGCGCGAAGCGCTTCGGGTCCAGCTCGTGCTGCTTGGCGACGGTGGTGACCAGGCGCAGGCTGTCCGCCGAGTCGTAGATGGTGAACGTGGACTTCAGCCCGATGTTGGCGGCCTCGTTGCGCAGCAGCCGCACGGCGGAGGAGTGGAACGTGGAGATCCACATCCGCTGGGCGGTGGGACCGATCAGCCCGGCCACACGCTCGCGCATCTCCGCGGCGGCCTTGTTCGTGAAGGTGATGGCGAGGATCTCGTGCGGCCGCGCCCGTCCGGTGGCGAGCAGCCACGCGATGCGGTGGGTCAGCACCCGGGTCTTGCCCGAGCCGGCGCCCGCCACGATCAGCAGCGGCGCCCCCGTGTGGGTCACCGCGGCTGCCTGCTGCGGGTTGAGCCCCGCCACGAGCGACTCGGGAGTGTGCGTCGGCGCGGCCGGCCGGACGTCCTCGCCCCAGGCCTCGGGGTCCGCGGCCGCGCGCGTGACGTCCGGGGGCACGAGCCCGGGCAGGGCGGTCTCCGGGTCCGTTGGGCGGCGGGTCCGGTCGAGGTTCAGGGGCGTGCGTCCGAGCGCGGAGAAGAGGTCAGCCATGGCGGACCCAGTCTAGGCGCGGCCCCGGACGCGACAGCGGGGCCGCCGTCGTCGTCACCCCCGCCCCCGCCCCACCCGCACTCTCGAACGTGATGTGGGGCCTGTCTCGCGTTCGAAAGTCCCCATGACCCCGATCTCACGTTCGAAAGTGGGCTGGACGAAGCGGAGCCGGACCGGGACCGGACCGGCTCGGCCGGTCTGGGAGGATGGACCGCGGAGGTGCCCCGTGTCCCAGAAGTCCCGCAAGTCCCGTCCGCGCCCGTCGCGGCCCGCCGCGCGCCCGGTCGCCGAGTCCCCGCGCTCCCGTCCCACGCTGCGGGACGTCAACGTCCGTGAGGACCTCGCCGCGGCCGCTGAGCGCGAGGGCAGCCCGGCGATCCCGGTGAGCGCGCTGATCGTGACCACCCTGCTCGTGGGCGCGTACCTCCATCTGCTGGTGCTGCAGCAGATGACCCAGCTCAGCGGCGGCCTGGCGATGCCGGACTCCCTGCTGTTCTACGGGCAGGACCACATCCGCGCGCTCTCCGCGGTCATGGACGAGGACGCCCGCGGCCAGCTGAACTGGGTGCACAAGACGGCCGGCGTGATCTTCCCGATCGCCGTGGCACTGACGGTCACCGCGGTCGGCGCATGGCGCCTGCGTCCCGTCGGCGCCAAGTGGGCCGTCTTCGGGCTGGGCGTGCTGTTCGCGGTCGTGGACATCTGCGAGAACATCGCGATCGAGCAGGCGATCGCCGCCGGCGGCCCGGGCACCGGCCTGGCCGCCGCCCTGACGCTGACCCGCTGGGTCCTGCTGGCGCTGCTCGCGCTGGCGGTGGCCGTGATGCTGTGGGCCGGGCGGCGCCGTCGTGGTCGCGCCGCGCGGGCGGCCTGAAAGGCTCGGCTAGACTCGCTCACCGGACCGGCGCGCGCGACGCGCGGTCCGCGCCCCAGTAGCTCAGTTGGATAGAGCGACCCTCTCCTAAAGGGTAGGCCGTCGGTTCGATTCCGGCCTGGGGCACCCGGGTGGCCGGTCCGGCCGCCGCCTCATTCCGCGTCGGCGAACTGCGTGGTGTAGAGCTCCGCGTACCGTCCGTCCGCCGCGAGCAGCTCGGCGTGCGTGCCGCGCTCCACGATCCGCCCGGCCTCGACCACGAGGATCTCGTCCGCGTTGCGCACGGTGGAGAGCCGGTGCGCGATCACGATCGCGGTCCGCCCGGCCAGCGCCTCCCCCAGCGCCTCCTGGATGGCGCGCTCGTTGGTGGAGTCCAGCGCCGCCGTCGCCTCGTCCAGCACCACGACGCGCGGGGCCGCCAGCAGCAGCCGCGCGATCGTCATGCGCTGCCGCTCGCCGCCGGAGAGGCGGTAGCCGCGCTCGCCGACCACGGTGTCCAGCCCGTCCGGCAGCGCCTCGACCACGGGGCGCAGGCGGGCCCGCTCGACGGCGTCCCACAGCTCCTCGTCCGTCGCGTCGGGGCGGGCCAGCGTCAGGTTGGCGCGCACGGTCTCGTGGAAGAGGTGGCCGTCCTGGGTCACCATGCCCACGGCCCGCTGCAGGTCCGCGAACGCGAGGTCCCGCACGTCCACACCGCCGATCTCGACGGCGCCGGAGGTGACGTCGTGCAGGCGCGTGACGAGCGAGGCGATGGTGGACTTGCCCGCACCCGAGGAGCCCACGAGGGCCACCGTGGCCCCGGCGGGCACGGCCACGTCGATCCCGTGCAGCACCTCCTCGCCGCCGCGCGTGTCCAGCACGGAGACCTCCTCGAGGGAGGCCAGGGACACCTGCTCCGCGGTGGGGTAGGCGAAGCGCACGTCCCGCAGCCGCACGGACAGGGGCCCCTCCGGCAGGGTTGCGGGCCGCGCGGGCTCCGTGATGAGGGGTTCCAGGTCCAGGACCTCGAACACGCGCTCGAAGCTCACGAGCGCGCTCATGATCTCCACGCGGGCGTTCGCCAGCGCGGTCAGGGGCGCGTAGAGGCGGGTCAGCAGCAGGGCGAGGGTGACGACGTCGCCGGCGTCGAGGGTGCCCGCGATCGCCTGGAGCCCGCCCACGCCGTACACGGCCGCGAGCGCGAGCGCGGAGACCAGGGTGAGCAGCGTGGTGAAGACCGCCTGGCGCACGGAGATGTCCACGCCGGTGGCGCGCACGCGGTCCGCGCGGCGGGCGAACTCGGCGGACTCGGCGGCGGGGCGGCCGAAGAGCTTGATGAGTGTGGCGCCGGGAGCGGAGAACCGCTCGGTCATCTGGTCGCCCATGGCCGCGTTGTGCCCGGCCCGTTCGCGGGACAGGTCCGCCAGCTTCGAGCCGACCGCCCGGGCCGGCACCAGGAACAGCGGCAGCATCACGAGGGACAGGACGGTGACCTGCCAGCTGGTGGCCACCATCACGCCCAGGGTCAGCACCACGGACACCACGTTCGCGACGACGCCGGAGAGCGTCCGCGAGATCGCCGACTGCGCCCCGATCACGTCGTTGTTCAGGCGCGAGACGAGCGCGCCGGTGCGGGTGCGCTGGAAGAACGCCACCGGCATGCGCTGCACGTGGTCGAACACGGCGGTGCGCAGGTCGTAGATGACGCGTTCCCCCAGCCCGGAGGAGAGCCATTTGGTGAACACGGACAGCGCCGCGTCGAGCACGGCCACGAGGGCGATCAGCAGGGCCAGCCGCACCACGAGCCCGCGGTCCGCGCCGCCGGTGATCGCGTTGACGACGTCGCCGGCCAGCACGGGCGAGGCCACGCCGAGCACCGCGCCCACGATGGACGCCGCGACGAACACGATCAGGCGGGTGCGGTACCGGCCCGCGAACGCGATGGTCCGGCGCACCGTGCCGCGGGCGAGGCTCTGCTGGGCGTCGGACTGCCCGCGGGTCATCCGCATCATGGACATCCGTGCCGCCGACTCCATGCTCATGGGCCCCTCCGCTCTCTCGACCGTTGGAGAGTCTAGGAACCGCCGGGCACGGGCGGGCACGATTCCGCTTCCGGCGTCAGGCCGCCAGGCGCAGGTAGTCCCGCCACGCTTCGGCGGGCCGCTCCAGCTCGCGGATCCGCCACTGGGCCCCGCGCGGGCGCACCGGCTCCACCCGCAGCCGCCAGCCCAGGGCCTCGAGCGAGCGGTCCGCCTTCGCCCCGTTGCAGCGCAGGCAGCAGGCCACGAGGTTCTCCCACGTGTTCTCGCCGCCCCGCGAGCGCGGCCGCACGTGGTCCACGGTGGTGGCGTGGGCGCCGCAGTAGGCGCAGCGGTGTCCGTCCCGCCGCAGCACGCCCTTGCGGGAGACCGGGGCCGCATCCGTGTGGGGCACCCGGATGTACTGGTGCAGCAGGATCACGAGGGGCCGGCCCCACGCGCGGGTGGGGCTGCGCATCGGGTCACCGGCGTCCTCGAGCACGCTCGCCTTGCCGGTGGCCACGAGCAGCAGCGCCCGGCGGTCGGAGACGACCGAGAGGGGTTCGTAGCCGGCGTTGAGGACGAGTGTGCGCATCGGGGGCCTCGGAAGCGTGGGGACACAGGGGCGTCGTGTCTCCACGCTAGACGCGGGTGCATCGGCGCGCCACGTGTCGCCTGCGGCGGCGGAAGAGGTTCACCGGCCCGTCACCGGGCCATCACGCCCCCGTCACGCACGACGGCGGCGCACCGCGTCTCAGCCGTCGAGACGCTCGACCCACACGTGCGCGGCCGTGGCCTCGGCGAGCTCGAGGGCCCCGCCGTCCGCGGCCGCGCCGTCCTCCGCCTCGCCCTCGACTCGGATGTACCCGGCGTCGCGGGCGGCCTGGGCACGCACCACGCGGCCCGGGGTGACGCCGGCGCCGGCCAGCTGAGCCAGCAGCTCGGGGTCGGTCTGCACGCCCTCGGCCAGCCCGCGGACGCGGAACCGGCCGGCGGTGGCGGCCTCCTCGGAGAGCCGGGTGCCCGCCAGGCCCATCTCGCGGCTCCAGTCCTCGGCGGAGGCCTGCTCGGGCCGGGGCGGGATCGGGGTGCCATAGGGGGTCTCGGTGGGGTTCTCCAGCAACGTGAGCAGGCGGCGCTCCACCTGGTCGCTCATCACGTGCTCCCAGCGGCAGGCCTCCTCGTGGACGAGCTCCCACTCGAGGCCGATCACGTCCGCGAGCAGGCGCTCGGCCAAGCGGTGCTTGCGCAGCACGGACACGGCCCGCTCGCGGCCCGCCACGGTCAGCTCCAGCCGACGGTCCGTGCCCACGTGCACCAGCCCGTCCCGCTCCATGCGGGCCACGGTCTGGGAGACGGTGGGTCCGGAGTGCTCCAGTCGCTCGACGATGCGGGCGCGCAGCGGGGGGATGCCCTCCTCCTCGAGCTCGAGGATCGTGCGCAGGTACATCTCGGTGGTGTCGATCAGATCCGTCATGGCGCGTCCTCTTCCCTCGGGCTCTTCGTCCCGGACATCCTAGCGAGGCGTGAGTCACGTGGACGGCCGGTGGTCCCGGGCGCGGGAGAATGGGCACGACCCGCGACCCCGAAGCGTCAGGAGCACGCATGACCTCCCCCGCCGAGATCACCATCCCCCAGGACCTGCTGCCAGCCGACGGCCGCTTCGGCGCCGGCCCGTCCAAGGTGCGCCCCGAGCAGCTGAGCGCGCTCCAGGACGCGGCAGGGCTGCTCGGCACCTCGCACCGCCAGAAGCCGGTCAAGGACCTCGTGGCGCGCGTCCGGTCCGGCGTCGCCGAGCTGTTCTCGGCGCCGGAGGGCTACGAGGTGATCCTCGGCGTCGGCGGCTCCACCGCGTTCTGGGACGCGGCCGCCTTCAGCCTGGTCCGCGAGCGCGCCCAGCATCTGAGCTTCGGCGAGTTCGGCTCGAAGTTCGCCAAGGCCACCGACCAGGCGCCGTTCCTGGCCCCGTCGGACATCCGCACCTCCGAGCCGGGCACCCGCCCCGAGCCGGAGGCCGTGGCCGGGGTCGACGTGTACGCGTGGCCGCACAACGAGACCTCCACCGGCGTCATGGCGCCCGTCGTCCGCCCCGCGGGCATCGACGAGGACGCCCTGGTCGTCGTCGACGCCACCTCGGCCGCGGGCGGCCTGCCGGTGGACGTGTCCGAGGCGGACGTGTACTACTTCGCGCCGCAGAAGAACTTCGCGTCCGACGGCGGCCTGTGGCTCGCGCTGTTCTCCCCTCGGGCCCTGGCGCGGGTCACGGAGATCAAGGAGTCCGGCCGCTGGATCCCGGCGTTCCTGGACCTCGCCACGGCCGTGGACAACTCCCTCAAGGACCAGACCTACAACACGCCCGCGCTGGCCACACTCGTCATGCTGGACGCGCAGCTGCGCTGGATGAACGGCCAGGGCGGGCTGGACGCGATGACCGCCCGCACCGCCGACTCCTCCTCGCGCGTGTACGCGTGGGCCGAGGCGTCGTCCTTCGCCACACCCTTTGTGGCCCGGCCCGAGGACCGCTCCGCCGTGATCTGCACCGTCGACTTCTCCGACGACGTCGACGCGGCGGCGGTCGCCCAGGTCCTGCGCGCCAACGGCGTGGTGGACGTGGAGCCCTACCGCAAGCTCGGCCGGAACCAGCTGCGGATCGCGACCTTCGCCGCGATCGAGCCCGAGGACGTCGCGGCACTGCTGCGCTGCATCGACCACGTGGTCGAGCGCCTGGCCTGAGCCGGGTCAGCCGAGGGCCGCGGCCCCGAGCGTCCCGTCCCCCTCGGCCTCGGGCGCCGGGGCGCCGGGCACACGGCCCTCGGCCACGGCCTTGAGCCGCTCGCGCTCCTCCTCGTTCACGCGCTCGGCGTACGGCACCCACGGGGGCGCCACGAGCGAACCCTCCCCCGCCATGAGGCCGGTCTCGCACACGGTGACCTGCTTGGCGCGTGGGGCCCGGGCGATCGTCACGTACCAGAGCCAGCCCGCGTAGCCGGGCATGCGGCACGCGAAGCGGTGCGTCAGGAGCCGGTCGTCGTCCACGAGCACGTCCACGTGCTCCCCCACCTCGTCCGGGGCGGCCAGCCCGGCCAGCCCCGCGCGGGCGGCGTCCACGGCGGCGGCGAGCAGCTCGTCGCGGCGCGGGGCCCGGCGACGCGCGGGCGGCGCGGCCGTCCTCTCCTCGGCGGGCGCGGGCTCGGCGTCGGGGCTCCGGTGGTCGACGCGCGGGGCGTCGTCGTGGGTGGTCATGGCTCAGGCCTCCAGATCGTCGGCGACACGGCGCAGCACCTGCGCCATCTTCTGCGCCTGGGCGCGCTGGGGGTAGCGGCCGCGGCGCAGGCCGTTGGAGGTCTGGTCCAGCCACGTGATGAGGTCCTCCATGAGGACGGCCATCTCGGTGGCGCCGGGTCGGTGGTTGCGGACCACCGAGGGTGCGGCGTCGAGCACGCGCAGCGAGAGCGCCTGCTTGCCGCGGCGGCCCTCGGCCACGCCGAACTCCACGCGGGTGCCTCCGCGCAGCTCGGTCACCCCGGCCGGCAGGGCCGAGGCGGGCACGTGGACCTCCTCGCCCTCGTCCGTCTGGGCGAACCCGAAGCCCTTGGTCGAGTCGTAGAACTTGATGCGCCCGGTGGGCATGTGCGTCACCTGCTCCTCGTCATGTGGGTCCACCGCGTCGGGCCGGCGCCGCAGGGGCGGCCGTGCTCTCGTCTCGGGTCGGCGGGGTCCGGCACCGGCGTGGCGGTGCGCCGCGGCATCGGTGGGACCAGCCTGGCCGTGCGCCCGGAGGGGACGGCGGAGGACGTGGTCGTCAATGACCTCCCAGGATAGCCCGACTAGAGTGGCGGGCATGCCTCGGACCTCCACCCTCCCCGCCTCCGCGCCCGCCGCCGACCCCGCCGATCACCGGGGCGGTCGTGGCGTCGTCCTGGTGCTGGGCGTGGCCGTGACGGCGGTGTCCGCTCTGGCCCTGGTGGCCCTGCTGGTCGCGTACTTCCTGGCGTGGCCGGCGTCCCCGGCGCTGTTCGCGCTCGCGCTGTTCGGCCTGCCCGTCGGCTTCGGCCTGATGCTGCTGCACGTGGTGCTGGGCGCCGTCCGGCGCTCGCGCCCCTGAGCCGTCGGGCCAACGACGCCCCGTGACATCCAGCACCCTTTCAGGGTGTTCCCAGGTCGGGGCGGTTGACTGGGCCCCATGCAGCCTCAGAACCCCGAAGCACGCCTCCTGGTGGTGGACGACGAGCCCAACATCCGCGAGCTGCTCTCCACGTCCCTGCGCTACGCCGGCTTCGAGGTCACGGCCGCGGCCAACGGCCGGGAGGCCCTGGACGCCGCCGAGGAGTTCCAGCCGGACCTGGCCGTGCTGGACGTGATGCTCCCGGACATGGACGGCTTCACCGTGACCCGCCGCCTGCGCTCCGCCGGCCGTCACTTCCCCGTCGTGTTCCTCACCGCGCGGGACGGCACCGAGGACAAGATCACCGGCCTGACGGTCGGCGGTGACGACTACGTGACCAAGCCGTTCTCCCTCGACGAGGTGGTCGCCCGCATCCGCGCCGTGCTGCGCCGCACTGCCTCCCTCGACGACGACGACGCGGCGGTGCTGCGCGTGGACGATCTCGAGCTCGACGACGACGCGCACGAGGTCCGCCGCGGCGGCGAGGTCGTGGAGCTCTCCCCCACCGAGTTCAAGCTGCTGCGCTACCTCATGATGAACCCGAACCGGGTGCTCTCGAAGGCCCAGATCCTGGACCACGTGTGGGAGTACGACTTCAACGGGGACGCCTCGATCGTCGAGTCCTACATCTCCTACCTGCGCCGCAAGATCGACGTCGGCGGCCGCGAGAAGATGATCCACACCAAGCGCGGCGTCGGCTACATGCTCCGCACCGCGGACAAGCGCTGACGTGCGTGCGCGGCTCGACGCCGCGGCGGCCCGCGTCCGCCATCCGCGCGCCTGGCTGAGGGGCGCGTGGCAGGGGCAGTCCCTGCGCACCAAGCTGGTCGTGATGATCGCGGCGCTCATGCTGGCCCTGGTCGCCGTGACCGCCGTGGCGACCGCGGTGCTGTTCCGCCAGGAGGCGGTGCGCCAGCTGGACGAGGACATGGCCGCCAACCGGGACACCGTCTCGATGTACCTGGCCAACGTCGCCCAGACCGGCGAGTACTACATGCCGCAGCTGCCCATCCTGCGCTTCTACGGCGTCGTGTGGGACAACGAGGGCGCGCGGGTCGTCCAGACCCCGGTGATGCCGGGTGCGGACGAGCCGGCCCTGCCGGACATCACCCCGGCCGAGGCCCTGGAGCGCGGCTCCGCCTCCTTCGAGGTGCCCGGCACACAGCCGGACTCGAGCGGCTGGCGCGTGCAGCTGTACGGGCTCAGCAGCGGCGACGGCACCATGGCCGTGGCCCTGCCCCTGCAGAGCGTGACCTCCTCCGTCGAGCGCGTCACCTCGATCGTCGTGACCATCGGCCTGCTCGCGACGGCGGGCACCGTGATCGTGGCCAACCTGGCGGTCCAGCGCGCGTTCCGCACCCTGAACCGCGTGGAGCGCACCGCCGCCAAGATCGCCGCCGGCGACCTGAGCCAGCGCGTGGAGAGCGCGGCGCCCGACACCGAGGTGGGCCGGCTCTCCCGCTCCCTCAACGCCATGCTCGCGCACATCGAGTCCGCGTTCCGGGACAAGGAGATCTCCGAGGACAAGATGCGCCGATTCGTGCAGGACGCCTCCCACGAGCTGCGCACCCCCCTGGTCACCATCCGCGGATTCTCCGAGCTGTACCGGCACGGCGGGCTGCGCGAGGAGGAGGACGTCGCCGCCGCCATGCAGCGCATCGAGTCCGAGGCCACCCGCATGACCCGCCTCGTGGAGGACCTGCTCACCCTGGCCCGCCTCGACGAGCAGCGCCCCCTCGAGCACGCCCCGGTGGACCTGCTCATCCTCGCGATGGACTCCATGATGGACGCCTCCGTGAACGCCCCGGACCGCAAGGTCACCCTCGTGGGCCCCGACGGCGACCGGGCGGCCCCGGCGCCCATCCTCGGCGACGAGAACCGGATGCGCCAGGTGGTGGTGAACCTCATGGCCAACGCCCTGCGCTACACCCCCGCCGGCACCCCCATCGAGATCGCGGTCGGCACCGTCGACCACCTCGGCGGCCAGGCCGGGGCGGACGGCGCGGGCCGCAGCTCCGTGATCGAGATCCGTGACCACGGGCCGGGCGTGTCCGAGGAGGACCGCGCCCGCATCTTCGAGCGGTTCTACCGCGCGGACACCTCCCGGCACCGCGAGACGGGCGGCACGGGGCTCGGCCTGGCCATCGTCGCGGCGATCGTGGCCCAGCACGGCGGCTCCGTCCGGCTGCTGGAGACCGAGGGCGGCGGCGCCACCTTCTCCGTCCACCTGCCGTGGGCGCCGTTCGAGGACGAGGCGGACGAGGACGTCGAGGACGAGCGCCCGTCCGCGCAGGACACCGACGACGACGCGGCCGGTCCGCCCAGCGGCCCCCTCGCCCTGACCGCGCCGTCAGGAGCCGGCGCCAGCGCCGCGGACGCCGCCCGGCGCAGCCGCCTGCTGCGGGCGGCGGAGCGGTTCCGTCGCGCCTCGGCCGAGCGCCGCCGCCGGGTGTCTGCTCCTGCACAGGCGCCTCAGGCCGACGCCCCGTCCCCAGGCGGGGACGACCCGGCGGCCGGGCGCGACGCGCGTCCCTAGCGTGGTGCCCGGCGGCACCCGCCGCCCATCAGCACTCATCAGAGGGGACAGTCACATGAGCATCGTGCAGATCGACGTCGAGGACCTGCGGGCCAAGAGCGGGGCGGTGGAGGGCTCCATCGGCCGCCTCCAGGCGGAGGTGAGCACCATGGAGGCCAACCTGCGCCAGCTGCAGGACACCTGGCGCGGCCAGGCGGCCGCGAACTTCCAGGGCGTGCTCACCGAGTGGCGCGCCACCCAGCAGCGCGTGGAGGAGTCCCTGGCGGGCATCCGCCGCGCGATGGACGCCGCCGCCACCCAGTACCAGGACGCGGAGACCGCCAACGCCGCGATGTTCCGGTTCTGAGCGCCCGGCGCGGACCGGGGTGCGGCCGGCCGGCCGCGCCCCCGGTCCGCGCTTCCTAGAGTGGGGGCATGACCGTCCTGATCGACCCACCCGCGTGGCCCGCCCACGGCACCGTGTTCTCCCACCTCGTCTCCGACGCCTCCCTCGAGGAGCTCCACGCGTTCGCGCGGGCGGCGGGGCTCTCGGAGCGGGCCTTCGACCGGGACCACTACGACGTGCCCGCGCACCGACGTGCCGAGCTCGTGGCCCGCGGGGCGGTGCCCGTCAGCGGACGGGAGCTGGTGCGCCGCCTCGCCGCCTCGGGGCTGCGCGTGCCCGCCCGGAGCCGCGCCGAGAAGCGGGACGTGGTCCTCGCCCGGCGCTGGGCGCGGCTGTTCGAGGGCACGGCGGCGAGCCCAGATGCGGTGACGACGGCGGGTCGCGACCTGCTGGCCCGCTGGACGGAGCCGCATCGGCACTACCACGACCCGGCCCACCTGCTCGCGGTGCTCGAGTCCGTGGACCTGCTCGAGCGGGCGGGGGCGGAGACCGGACCGGATCCGCGTGCGGTCCGCCTGGCCGCGTGGTTCCACGACGCCGTCTACGCCGGGGACCCCACCGCGCCCGCCGGCCAGGACGAGGCGGACTCGGCCGCCCTGGCCCGGGACGTGCTCACCGATCCGCGGCTGGCCGTGCCGGCCGACGTCGTCGACGAGGTGGCACGCCTGGTGCTGCTCACCGCCGCCCACGACCCGGCCCCGCACGACGCGGCCGGGGCGGTGTTCTCGGACGCGGACCTCGAGGTCCTCGGCCGCTCCCCCGAGGCCTACGCCCGCTACGTGGCCGCGGTGCGGCGGGACTACGCGCACGTGTCCGACGCGGACTGGGCCCGCGGTCGCGGCGCGGTGCTGGACGCCCTGCTGGGCGCCGAGCGGCTGTATCGGACCGCGCCCGGCCGAGCGCGCTGGGAGGCCGCCGCCCGCCGCAATCTGGCGGCGGAACGAGCCGCGCTGTCGGCCTGAGCGGGGCGCCTCGGTGCTGGCCCGGAACGCGGCGAGGCCCGCCTCCCCGGACGGGGAGACGGGCCTCGCAGGCTGGGCGTCCGAACGGGTCGGGCCGGCTCAGCGGCTGATCACATCATGCCGCCCATGCCGCCCATCGGGTCCATGCCCTCGGCGCCGGCGGCGGCCTTCTCGGGCTTGTCCGCGACGACGGCCTCGGTGGTCAGGAACAGGCCCGCGATGGACGCGGCGTTCTGCAGGGCCGAGCGGGTCACCTTCACCGGGTCGTTGATGCCGGCGGCCAGCAGGTCCTCGTACTCGCCGGTGGCGGCGTTCAGGCCGTGGCCGTCGTCGAGGGTCTTGACCTTGTCCGCCACGACGCCGGGCTCCAGGCCCGCGTTGAAGGCGATCTGCTTCAGCGGGGCCTCGATGGCGACCTTGACGATGTTCGCGCCGGTGGCCTCGTCGCCCTCGAGCTGCAGGCCGCCGAACGCCTTGGCGCCGGCCTGGATCAGGGCCACGCCGCCGCCGGCGACGATGCCCTCCTCCACCGCGGCCTTGGCGTTGCGCACGGCGTCCTCGATGCGGTGCTTGCGCTCCTTGAGCTCCACCTCGGTGGCCGCGCCGGCCTTGATGACGGCCACGCCGCCGGCCAGCTTGGCGAGGCGCTCCTGCAGCTTCTCGCGGTCGTAGTCCGAGTCGGTGTTCTCGATCTCGGAGCGGATCTGTGCCACGCGGCCGGCGATCTGCTCGGCGTCGCCGGCACCCTCCACGATGGTGGTCTCGTCCTTGGTGATGACCACCTTGCGGGCGGAGCCCAGCAGGTCGAGGGTGGCGTTCTCCAGGGACAGGCCCACCTCGGAGGAGATGACCTGGCCGCCGGTGAGGATGGCGATGTCGGCGAGCATGGCCTTGCGGCGGTCACCGAAGCCCGGGGCCTTCACGGCCACGGACTTGAAGGTGCCGCGGATCTTGTTGACCACGAGGGTGGCCAGGGCCTCGCCCTCGACGTCCTCGGCGATGATCAGCAGCGGCTTGCCCGACTGCATGACCTTCTCGAGGATCGCCACCATGTCCTTCACGGAGGAGATCTTCGAGTTGACGATGAGGATGTAGGGATCCTCGAGGACGGCCTCCTGGCGGTCCGCGTCGGTCACGAAGTAACCGGAGATGTAGCCCTTGTCGAAGCGCATGCCCTCGGTGAGCTCGAGCTCGAGGCCGAAGGTGTTGGACTCCTCGACGGTGATGACGCCCTCCTTGCCGACCTTGTCCAGGGCCTCGGCGATGAGGGAGCCGATCTGCTTGTCCGCGGCGGAGATCGAGGCGGTGGCCGCGATCTGGTCCTTGGTCTCGATCTCGCGGGAGGCGGAGAGCAGCTCAGAGGTGACGGCCTCCACGGCCTTCTCGATGCCGCGCTTCAGGGACAGCGGGTCGGCGCCCGCGGCCACGTTGCGCAGGCCCTCGCGGACCAGCGCCTGGGCCAGCACGGTGGCGGTGGTGGTGCCGTCGCCGGCGACGTCGTCGGTCTTCTTGGCGACCTCCTTGACGAGCTCCGCGCCGATCTTCTCGTACGGGTCCTCGAGCTCGATCTCCTTGGCGATGGAGACGCCGTCGTTGGTGATGGTGGGGGCGCCCCACTTCTTCTCCAGCACCACGTTGCGGCCGCGGGGGCCGAGGGTCACCTTCACGGCGTCGGCCAGGGTGTTCAGGCCCTTCTCCAGGCCGCGGCGGGCCTCTTCGTCGAATGCGATGGTCTTGGCCATGTGCAGGTCCTTTCTGTACGTCGGCTTCCTACTTCTGGTGGCTGACCCGCGCCGATGCCCGCGACGGACGGCCCCTGGGGGCCTCATCGGTGGACAGGTCCTCCTCCACGGCGCCGGACCGACCGGGGTACGGCTGGCAGTCGCGCCTTCGGAGTGCTAACCCCATTATGAGCACTCGCACCGGGAGAGTGCAAAGGGTCCGCGGTGCGGGAGCCCGCTCTTCCGCGGACGGCGGACGGCCCCCGGCAGAACGCCTCGGGAGGCGCCCCGCCGGGGGGCCGGGAAGGGTGCGCGTCCGGCACGGCCGCACGGCGGGCGGGTCAGCCGGTGACGACCACCGCGACGCCGTTCACCTGCAGGTTCGGGGTCTGCATGACCGGGAAGCCGAGCTCCTTGCCGACCGCCTCGGCGGCGGCCTTGTTGGCCGAGCCGTTGTACAGGACGGTGGAGGACTGGATGCCGTAGCCGCTCCAGTTCTTCGCGTCCACCGAGGTGTAGCCGGCGCTCGTGAGCCGCTGCGCGTAGGAGGCGGCGAGGCCCTGGGTACGGGTCGCGTTGTACACGGTGACGTGGGTGCCGCGCACGGCCGCGGACTGCGCGGCCGCACGAGAGCTCGACGCGGCCGCGGACTGCGAGCGCGAGGCGTCCGCCGCGGCGGCCGAACGGGACGCGGCGGCGCGCGAGGACTCCGCCGCCTGGGCGGCCGAACGGGACGCGGCGGCGCGCGAGGACTCCGCCGCCTGGGCGGCCGCCGCCGACCGAGACGCCTCTGCGGACTGCGCGGCGGCCTCGGAACGCGAGGCCTCCGCCGCCTGTGCCGCGGCGGCGGCACGGGACGACTCGGCGGCCTCGGCGGCCTCGGCGGCGGCTCGAGAGGACTCGGCGGCCTCGGCGGCGGCCGCCTCCTGCGCCGCCCGCGAGGACTCGGCCGCGGCCGCGGAACGGGACGCCTCCGCCGCGTCCTCGGACGGGGTGGGGGACTCGGTCGCGGGTGCAGTCGACGCCGACGCGGAGGACGCCGAGGAGGACTCGGACGACGCCGACGCCGACGCCGACGTCGACGTCTCGGCCGCCGGGGCCGTCGTCGAGCTCTCGGCGGCGACGGGCTCCGAGCGGTCACCGGTGAGCCACGGCAGGACGACGCCCACGAACAGGCCGGCGAGCAGGACGAGGCCGGCCACCCAGAGCAGCGGGCTCAGGCGGCGACCCCCGCCCGTGGCGGTCGCGCCGGCGGCGGCGAAGGACTCGCGGTGCGCGCCGCGCTGGTCCGTGTACTCGGGGACCTCGTCGAAGCGGTCGGGCTGGTAGGCCATGGGTCAGTTCTCCTGGCGGGAAGCGGGCGTGGACGGCGCCGGATCCGCGGGTCCCCTCCGGGCCCGGCTGCGGGTGCCGCGCTTGCGCAGCAGCCGCGTGACCAGCAGGGGTCGGTAGGCCAGGGCGGCCTCACGGTCCAGCAGTCCGTTCAACACCTGATAATAGGCGGTCGGAGACAGCCCCAGACGCTCACGGACGGCGTGGTCCTTGGCCCCGCCGTACCGCCAGGTGTCGGCCTCCAGGTCCAGGACCGCACGCTCCAGGTCCGTCAGCTCGTCCCGCCGCGCCCCCGCGCGGGCACCCTCGTCCGGGGCCGGATCGGGCGAGACGGGCGTGGGGTGGGACATGGCGGCCACTGTACCCACCCGGTCTACCCTCGGGGCATGGAGTTCATCGCGCCCCTGGATCCGGGCTGGGAGGCGGCCCTCGCCCCGCAGGCCGCCGCGTTCGAGCAGGTCGGAGAGCGGCTGCGGGTCCGCCGGGCGGCCGGAGAGCAGGTGCTGCCGGCACCGGAGCACATCCTGCGGGCGTTCCGTCAGCCGTTCGCGGACGTCCGCGTCCTCGTGCTGGGCCAGGACCCCTACCCGACGCCGGGCCATCCGATCGGCCTGAGCTTCGCGGTGGACCGCCACGTGCGGCCGCTGCCCCGCTCCCTGGCCAACATCCACCGGGAGCTGCACGACGACCTCGGCATCACCCCGCCCGCCCACGGCGACCTCTCCGCGTGGACGGACCAGGGCGTGCTGCTGCTGAACCGCGCCCTCAGCGTGCGGGCCGGCGCACCCGGCAGCCACCGCGGCCTCGGCTGGGAGCAGATCACGGAGGCCGCGGTGCGGGCCCTCTGCGCGCGCGGCACCCCGCTCGTGGGGCTGCTGTGGGGAGCCGACGCGCGGCGCATGGCGCCGCTGCTGACGGCGGCGGGGGCCGGCGTCGTGGAGTCCCCGCATCCCTCGCCCCTGAGCGCCCACCGCGGGTTCTTCGGCTCCCGGCCGTTCAGCCGGGTGAACCGGCTCCTCGAGGCGGCCGGCGCGGCCCCGGTGGACTGGCGCCTGCCCGACTGAGCCGGGCCGCCGGTCAGCCGCGCTGGTGCATCACGAGTTCGGTGGGCAGCAGCGTGCCCATCCGGTCGGTGATCGGCTTGGCCAGGGTGTTGCCGAAGGCGACGCCGGCCGCGATCGCCACGACGATGACCGCGGCGTTGAACAGTCCCTCGACGCCCAGCAGCGTGGCCCCGGTCTCCACGGTGAACCCGTAGACGGACCGGAACATGGTGAGTCCGGGAAGCAGGAACAGCATGGACGGCAGGACGATCACGAGCGCCGGGGCCGCGAGCCGCTGGGCCACCAGGCGGCCGAGGAACCCGACCGCCGCCGCGGCGACCGCGGGCACCAGCCGGTCACTGACCCCGATCTGCTGCGCTGCCAGGTACGCGCCGAAGCCGGCCCCGGACACGAGACCGCAGGCCAGGATTTGCGGCCACCGCGACTGCTCCACCACCGCGTCCGCCATGCCCGCGGCCATCACGAGGCCCAGCAGCAGCAGCGGCGGATAGCTCAGCGTCCCCGCCTCGGCCAGGTCCAGCTGTTCGAATCCCACGAGATCCCCGATGCCCACGGCGATCATGATCCCGGCCATCACCCCGGCGAACACGAGCAGCGCGGAGAGGAAGCGGCCCGCGGCGGTCACCGGGAAGCCGTGGATGGCGTCCTGCACCGCGGTGACGAACCTCGCCGTGGGCAGGAGCATCATGATGCCGCCGGCGATCACCAGCGCCGGGTTGACCGGCAGGTCGAGGGCGTGGGCCATCAGCGCGATCACCGTGGCCGTGATCGCCCCGAACATCGTGGAGAAGATCTCCGGGAAGCGCGCCTTGTCCGCCTGGACCTTGAGCCAGAAGACCAGCCAGGTGGAGACCATGCCCAGGGCCGCGCCCGTCCAGGTCCCGCCGATGAACGGCACGAAGCAGGCCACGAACACGCCGGAGAAGAGGACCTCGAAGACGGCGGGGAACGGCTTGGGCTGATGCCGGATCTCCACGAGCCGGCGCTGGGCCTCGGCCCGGTCCACCTCGCCCGCGGCGATCTCCTCGACGAGCCGGTGGACGGCCACGAGCCCCTCGAAGTTCACCGAGGACGAGCGGACCACCCGCTGGAGGGTGAACGGGGCCTCGCCGCGTGAGGAGTCGGGCGCGTAGTTCAGGGAGATGGACTGGTTGGTCAGGTCCACCTCGGTCTCGAGGATCCCGTAGGCCTGCGTGGCCACGATGATCGAGGTCTCCACGTCCAGCGAGGCCGCGCCGAAGCTGAACATCGTCTCGCCCAGCTTGAGCGCGAAGTCCAGGGTCGTGCGGGCCTCAAGGGCCTGCGCCTCCGCGCGGCGCTGCTGCAGCGTGGAGCGCATGCGGCGCCCGTACGGCGAGGAGTGCAGGCGGTCGGCCAGCACGAGCGCCTGCGTCGGCAGGTTCTCGACGAAGACCTCGCGGGAGCGCCGGCCGCGCCGACGCCCGCGCTTCTCGGGCGGACCCGCGGGGACCACCGGGTCCGGGACGGTGATGTCCGGCTCGGGGATCACATCCGGGGCGGGCAGGGCGCCGTCGGCCTCCGCGGGCGCCAGGACGGAGGTGGGCACCTGCTCGGACAGCGGCGGCTCGGTCAGGGGCGCGTCCGCGGCCGGCTCCGGCAGCGTCTCCGCCTCCGGCTCGGCCGATTCCTCCGGCTGCGGCTCCGGCGCCGAGACCGGATCGGCGGCGGCGGGGCGGACCACGGGCGGCAGCGGCTCCGTCGGCTCGACGGCGACCGCGGCCGGGTGGGCCGACTCCGCCGGGTCGAGGTCGAGCAGGCCGGGGTCCTCCGGGTCGAGCGTGAGGTCGCCGACAGCGGCGGCGTCCTCGGCGCCGGCCGGGCGCAGCACGGGGATGAGCGTGGGGACGGCCGGGGGCTCCGCGATGCGGGGGTCGAACCGCGCCGGCTCCTGGGTGCCCTCCTGCTCCATGCGGCTCACCCTCTCCTTCCGTGTGCGGGCGCTGGACGCGCCACGGCGGTGGGCCGAGCCCCGCCGACGCGTCCATCCAACCACGCCGGCACCTCCCCCGCCGGGGCCGTCGGCACCGCGGCCCGGGGACGCGAAAGGGCCCTCCCGGAGGAGGGCCCTGCTGCGGTGGATCTTACTGGACTCGAACCAGCGACCTCTCGCGTGTGAAGCGAACGCTCTAACCAACTGAGCTAAAGATCCGGGCGTCGCCCCATGGGGGTGACAACTCGAAGAACGATACCTCAGGCGGCGCCGCCTGTCCACCCGGGCGACGGCCACCCCGCGCACGGCGGAGCGGCCATCGAGAGCCGACGAGCACGTCAGGCGTCGGTCAGCGTGGCGCCGGGCTCGAAACCGCCCTGGGCGACCAACGAGGTCCCGGCGCCCGGGGCGGGCTCCGGTCAGGAGCTGCCACCGAGGGAGGAGACCGCCCTGGCGGCGTCCGCCAGGCCGGCGCCGCAGCCCGCGGAGCAGGACACGGGCATGGACCGGGCCGTGGACCTGAGGGTGGACTCGACCTGGGCCGGGGTGAGGCTCGGCCGCTCGGCCAGCAGCAGGGCGGCCAGGCCCGCGACGTGCGGGGTGGCCATCGAGGTGCCGTTGTAGGCGGCGTGGCCGGCCGTCGTCGGGGTGGTGGCGCCGTTGTTCACGGTCGAGATGATGTTCGCGCCCGGGGCGGTCACGTCCACGGCGGAGCCGTAGTTCGAGAACGAGGCGCGGGCGCCCTGCGAGGTGGAGGCGGCCACCACGATGGTGTTCCGGCAGTTGGCCGGGCGCACGTTGGCGGCGGGCTGGTTCTCGTTGCCCGCCGCCACGACGACGGGCACGCCGCGGGAGACGGCCGCGTTGATCGCGTTCTGGTAGGTGGTGCCGCACGTGCCGGAGCCGCCGAGGGACATGTTGATGACGTCCGCCGGGTTCGGGTTGGCCGGCACGCCCGCCACGGTGCCGCCGGCGGCCCACACGACCGCGTCGGCGATGTCGGACAGCGAACCGCCGCACTTGCCGAGCACGCGGATGGGCTGGATCTTCGCGTTCGGGGCCACGCCGACGACACCCTGGGAGTCGGCCACGGCCGCGACGGTGCCCGCCACGTGGGTGCCGTGCCACGAGGAGTCGGAGGCACCGGCGGTGCCGCACTCGCCGGCGGCGTACCAGTCGCCCTCGTCGCGCGGGTTGGAGTCGCGGCCCCCGCCGTCGCGCGCCGCCCTGCCGTCGGAGATGAAGTCGTAGCCGGGCACGACGTTGCGGTCGAGGTCCGGGTGGGAGGTGATGCCGGTGTCGATGACGGCCACGGTCGCACCGGAGCCCGTCGTGCGGTCCCACGCCCCGGGGACCCGCATGCCGTGGGTGCCGGTGAAGCCCCACTGCTGCGAGTAGAGGGCGTCCACGGGACTCAGGCCGGTGGCGGTGAGGATGGCGTCCGGCTCCACAGCCTCGACCGCCCCGGAGGCCTTCAGGTCGGCCATGAACTTCGCGGACTCGGCCTGATCCAGCTTGCGGTCCGCCTTGACCACGCGGGAGCCGAGCGCGGTCTCACGCAGCTCCTTCACGGAGACGCCGGCCTCCTTCGCGGCCTTGCCCCAGGCGTTGGCTCGGCCCTTCGCGTGGGCGGTGGCGGCGGTCTCCTTGTAGGTGACGATGAAGGAGTCGTAGCCGTCGGCGTTCGGGTCCTCGACCTGCGCCGCCGCCAGGGGCGAGGCGGCGGTCGGGGTGGCTGCCGGTGCGGCGGGGGCGTCGCCGGAGGGGGCCGCGAGCGCGGGGGACGAGGTCAGGGTCCCGCCGGCGAGGACGGCGCCGGCCACGAGGGCGCCGATGCGGCGGCGGGTGCTGCGGAGTGGGGAGGACTGCACGGGATCTCCTCGGAGTTCTGGGCCACCGGACGCGGGTGCCCGAGGGGCTCGGGCCGGGGTGACTGGGATCACGGTAAGGTCACGATTCCGTCACGACGAGGCCCAGGGTCGAAGTCTGGCGGATGGTCGAGGCATCTCTGGCGGATCCGCCAGCCAAGCCCGGCGGATGGCCACGGGCGCGCACAGCGGCGCCCCAGCGTCGGCCCGCGCCGGACACGACGACGGCGCCGCGCCCTCCCGGCGGAGGTGCGCGGCGCCGTCGGGCCCGCGGTGGGGTGGAGCCCCCTGCCGGATTCGAACCGGCGACCTGCTGTTTACAAGGCAGCTGCTCTGGCCAGCTGAGCTAAGGAGGCCTGCGGCCGGCGCCCGGGGCGCCGCGGCCGGCCCTTCCAGCGTACAAGGCCCGGGCGGACGGCGCGGGGCGCCCCCTGCGTGGGGACGCCCCGCGGACCTCGGCGACGGGTCAGCCGGGTCAGCCGGCGATCTTGGCGCCCGCCCAATCGGCGAAGGTCTTGTCCTCGCCGTCGAGGGCCCAGTTCTTCCCGTCCACGAACACGGTGGGGGTGCCGGCCACGCCGGCGACGCGCGCCTGGCGGGTGGTGTGCTCGACCGCGGAGCGGAACGTGCCGTCCTCGACGCAGGAGGCGATGTCCGCGCCGTGCTCCTGCGCGAGCTGCGTGATCGCCGCGTTGTCCAGGCCCTTGCCCTGGTGCTCGTCGTAGGTGGCGAACAGGGCGGCCACGAAGCCGTTGTAGGCCTCGGGCTTCTGGTCCGCCACGCAGTACGCGGCGTTGGCGGCGCGGGCCGAGTAGTTCTGGTTGTTCGGGGCGCTCAGGTAGTCCACCATCCGGTACTCGACCGTGGCCTCGCCCTGTTCGAGCCACTGCTCGATCTGGTCCGCGTTGGAGGTCTCGAAGTCCGCGCAGTGCACGCAGTTGAAGTCCGCGTAGAGCACGATCCGCGTCGGCTCGCCGTCCGCCCGGGCCTCGGTGTCCGGCAGGGTCTCGGGCTGGGAGCTCGCGGACTGCTTCGGCACCTCGATCCTCGAGGGGTCGACCTCGCGTTCTCCCGCGCCCTCCGCCAGGCCCGTGGCCGAGGTCAACTCGATGCCGCCCTGCTCGTTCGTCACGGCGGGGATGGGGCCGGCGGCCGCGGCGTCGTCGCCGTTGCGGTTGAGCACGAACGCGACGACGAGGCCGATCACGAGCACCGCCGCGAGGACCGAGCCCCAGATGACGCCGGTGCGGCGGCGGCGGTCCTTCCTGCGCTGCTCCTCCTGGATCTGGCGGGCACGCGCACGGGCGTCCTTCGCCGAGGTGTGCGAGCCTGACGTGTTCCGGGCCAAGGGTCCTCCTCGTGGGGCAGTCGGTCCGGGTCGAGCACCGGAGCCGGCGGGCAGCGGGCGCGCCGCGCCAGGCGAGCATAGCGGCCCTGTCTGGAAGGATCGTGACCATGGACACCGTCGAGACCCCCTCCCCCGTCGATCGACTGACCATCACGGGGGCCCCCTCGGGGGACGCCTCCGAGGACCCGGCGACGTCGCTGCTCGCCCTGCCCTGGGCGCTCCCCCTCGAGACGTGGCCGCGTGAGGTGCTGGCGGCTCTGCCGCGGGGCATCTCCCGTCACGTGGTGCGCTTCGCCCGCATGGGCGGGGGCATCGTGGCGGTGAAGGAGACCACGGAGGAGCTCGCGTTCCACGAGTACCGGCTGCTGCGCCGGCTCGAGCGGGGCCCCGCGCCGTCGGTGGTGCCGGTGGCCGTGGTCACCGGGCGCACCCACGACGACGGCACGCCGCTGCCCGCCGCCCTCGTCACCCGGCACCTGCGCTTCTCCCTGCCGTACCGCGCCGTGTTCTCGGAGCGCCTCGAGCGCCGCACCCTCGTGCGGCTCATGGACGCGCTGGCGACGCTGCTCGTGGAACTGCACCTCGAGGGGTTCATCTGGGGTGACGTCTCCCTGTCCAACGTCCTGTTCCGGCGGGACGCGGGCGGGTTCGCCGCTCACCTGGTGGACGCCGAGACCGGCGAGCTGCGGGAGCGGCTGTCCAACGGCCAGCGCGAGCACGACCTGGACGTGGCCGCCGTGAACGTGGGCGGCGAGCTGCTGGACCTGCAGGCCAGCGGGCTGCTGGACCCGGAGGTGGACCCCGTCACCACGCCGGACCTGCTCGTGGCGTCCTACCGACGGCTGTGGGACGAGCTGACCGAGCCTCTGCTGTTCCCCCGCGCCGAGCCGTGGCGCCTGGACCGCCGCGTCCGCCGCCTGCAGGAGCTCGGGTTCGAGCTGGCCGAGTACTCACTGCGCGCCGCCGACGCCCCCGGGATGATGATCGCCCGGCCCGTCGAGATCCACGCGGGCTACCACCGCCGTCGGCTGACCCGCCTCACGGGACTCGAAGTCCAGGAGAACCAGGCCCGGCGGCTGCTCGTCGACATCGAGGCCGCCCGCCGGGAGTGGGACCCGTACATGGACATCGAGAGCGCGGCGCACCGCTGGGTGGTGGAGGTGTTCGACCCCGTGGTCCACTCGGTGCCCCTCGAGCTGCGGGCCAAGCTCGAGCCCGCCGAGGTGATGCACCAGCTCCTCGAGCACCGCTGGTACCTCTCCGAGGCCCGCGGCCAGGCCGTGCCCCTGCAGGAGGCGGTGGACTCCTACGTGGACACGGTGCTGCGGACCCGCCGCGACGAGGACGCGGTGGCGCTGCACCCCACGACCACCATGCTGCGCGCCGTCCCACCCGCGGACGCGGACTGACGCCGGCCGCGGCTCAGCGGCGCAGGAGCAGGAAGCCGGGGGCCGGGACCGCCGCCGGCACCGCGCCGGGGCCGAGGGGGCCGTCGTCGCCGTGGCCGGCGAGGAGCTCGGCCCGCGTCAGGCCCGCGGGCACGGGCAGCGGCTCCGCGCCGAGGGCGACGAGCAGGATGACGTCGGCGTCCTCGCCGGCGCGGGTGAGGCGCACGTGGCGCCGGGCCGCGTCCACCTCGGCCCGGACGCGGTCGCGGCGAGGGTCGGTGAGCTGGGGCAGCGTGCGGCGCAGGCCGATCAGGGTGCGGTAGGCGGCGAGCACGCGCGCCCCGCGGCCGTGGCCGTCCGCGCCGCCCGCGGCCTCCGCCCAGTCCAGCACCGCCGCGTCCCGCGTGGCGGAGTCCTGCGGGTCGGGGACGTCGGCCGGGTCCCAGCCGTGGGCAGCGAACTCGCGGCGACGTCCCTGCCGGACGGCGTCCCCGAGCTCGGGCTCGCGGAACGAGGTGAAGAACGGCCACGGCGTCGAGGCCGCGAACTCCTCCCCCATGAAGAGCATCGGCACGTGCGGGCCGGTCAGCAGCAGGGCGGCCTCGGCCGCGAGCGCGCCCTCGGACAGGGCGGCCGCGGTGCGGTCGCCGCCGGCGCGGTTGCCCACCTGGTCATGGTTCTGGATGCTGGCCACCCACGCATGGTTGGGGAGGGCGTCCGGCACGGGGCGCCCGTGGTCGCGGCCGCGGAAGGTGGATCGGGTGCCGTCGTGGAAGTAGGTGCGCTCCATGACCTTGGCCACCGCCTCCAGCGGGGCGAAGTCCGCGTAGTAGCCGTGGGTCTCCCCCGTCGCGGCCACGTGCAGGGCGTGGTGGACGTCGTCGTTCCAGGCCGCGGCGAGGCCGAGCCCGCCGGCCTCGCGGGGCAGCACCAGACGCGGGTCGTTGAGGTCGGACTCGGCCACGAGGGGCACGGGTCGGCCGGCACGGGCCGCGATCCCGTCCGCGAGCGCGGCCATCTCCTCGAGCAGGTGCACGGCGCGGGCGTCCCGCAGGGCGTGCACCGCGTCGAGGCGCAGCCCGTCCACGCGCATCTCCTCGAGCCAGAAGCGGACGTTGTCCAGGACGAGCCGGCGCACCTCGTCCGAGTCGGCGCCGTCCAGGTTCAGGCCGTCGCCCCAGCCGGTGCCGCCCTGACCCAGATACGGCCCGAACACCTGCAGGTAGTTGCCGGAGGGGCCCAGGTGGTTGTGCACGACGTCCTGGACCACGCCGAGGCCGGCGGCGTGGGCGGCGGCCACGAAGCGGCGGTAGGCGGCGGGGCCGCCGTAGGACTCGTCGACGGCGAACCACGCCACCCCGTCGTAGCCCCAGTTCCGAGGGCCGGAGAAGGAGTTCACGGGCAGCAGCTCGACGTGGGTGACCCCGAGGTCCCTCAGGTGCGGCAGGCGGGCGATGGCGGCGTCGAGGGTCCCCTCCGCCGTGAAGGTCCCCACGTGCAGCTCGTAGAGGACGGCGCCGCGCAGGCCGCCGCCCTGGGGCGCGGCCGGATCGGACTCCACCCCGGGCGGCCCGGCCCAGCCCTCGTCCGGCCACGCGAAGACGCGGCCGGCGACGTCGCGGCGGGAGGGCCCGTGGACCGTGTCGGGCTGGCGGCGGGAGCGGGGGTCCGGCACGGGGTCCGCCCCGTCCACGCGGTAGCCGTAGCCGGGGTCGGCCGGCGGCTGGGCGGCGTCGAGGCCAAGGGCGGCCAGCGGGTCCTCCGTGGGCGTCCACCAGCCTCCGGCGGCGGGGGCCATGGCCACGACGGCGGCGACGGGCCAGCGGTCCTCGGCGTCGTGCAGGGCGCCGGGCTCGGTGTCGACGAGGACGAGGTCGACGCTCTCGGCGTGCGGCGCCCAGACGGCGTAGGGGATGGCGCGCGCGGCGTCGAC